>JBBRUO010000030.1:0-20219 GCA_038247725.1 Gemmatales bacterium | reverse complement strand
TGGTGGCAACGGCGACGGAACGAACCGCACACGATCACCCACGGCGGGACAGCCCAGAACGGGACGCGCAGTCCGTCGCATGATACATGAACCTGGTTGGGCTGTCCCAGCGCGTTGAGGAGTTGCCGCTTCTTCCCACCTCCCCTCAACGAGGGGAGGTGTCCAGCGTTCTCCCCACGGCACCTGAATGGGACACCCGCAGCGGGTGCGTGTATGAGCCTGTCGCGTCCAGCGAGACGTGTCCAAAATCCCCACCCATTTCAACTGCTGAACTGCCCTGGGGTGGGTTTGAATTTCGTTGGGATTCCCAGACAGCCACGGCCTTTGCGGGGCGGGTTCGCCCAGAGGTGCCAAAATTCGCGACCCCGCCGGCGGAGTTTGCCAAACCCGAATGTCGGCCCTTTTCGCTTCACCTCGGTTCCCCGCCGGGGTATTCTCGACCCGCACCCCCCATCCCGGAGTCCCCCGCCATGTTGTTGTCCCGCCGCGACTTCAGCGCCAAGCTGATCGGCTCCGCCGTCACCTTCTCCCTGCTCGAAACCCTGTGGTCCCGCGACCTGTTCGCCGACCCCGCCAAGCCGACCATCCAGAAGTGGGTGGCCGAACTGGTGGAAATCGCCAACGACCTGAAGGGCCAGAAGCTCACCGACCTCCAGTTCCAGACGAAGATGGAAGACCTGTACAAGCGGGTGGACCTCGCCGACCTGTGCAAGCTGGTCAAGCTCGACGAGATCGAGACGAAGAAGAAGATTCCCGACCGCGGGGCCGGCAGCTTCGGGTTCGACCTGTCGAAGGTGGAAGGGCTGACGGCGGAGGTGACGTTCGGGTCGCAGATCTTCGCCTGCAAGAAGGGGCACTCCATCGTCCCGCACGGCCACGCCAACATGTGTACCGGGTTCATCGTCCTGAAGGGGAAGTGGCACGGCCGGCACTACGACAAGTTGGAGACGGCCAAGGACCACTACGTCATCAAGCCGACCATCGACCGCACATTCGCGCCGGGGGAACTGTCCACGATCTCGGACCACAAGGACAACGTCCACTGGTTCGAGGCGACGTCCGACACCGCGTTCATCTTCAACGTCCACGTCATCGGCTACGACAAAACGATCCAGGGTGGCAGCGGCCGAATGTACCTTGACCCCGCCGGCGAGAAGCTCGCGGGCGGGCTGGTGAAGGCCCCGAAGATGACCAGCGCCGAGTGCCACAAGAAGTACGGGTGAACCGGGGGGCGGCACCGCCCTCACCCCGCCCGCGTGACGCGGTAGATGTACCCCTTCGTCTGAGAGCCTTTCTCGCCGACCTTGGCCTTCGTCAACCGCACCGCGAACCCGTTCCGCGCCGCCAGACTGTGGAACGGGCGAGCCGACAACCGATCCGGGTCGGCGATCAGCGCCACGCCGTCCGGGGCGAGGACGGCGTCGAGGAACTCGACGAGCGGTTCCGTCATCCGCGTCTCGTACATCACGTCGGCCCCGAGTACGACCGGGAACGTCACCCCGGCCGGCGGACTGCGGAGGTCGAACGTGGCGGTGTCGAAGTCGTGGAAGCCGTTCAGCCGGGCGTTCTCGGCGGCCATCCGCACGGCCCCCTCGTCGATGTCCGAGAAGGTGACGCGCAGCCCCGCGCTCAGCGCCGCGATGCCGGTCAGTCCCAGCCCGCAGCCGAGTTCGAGTACGCGAATCGGCCGGTCGCCGGGGTAGTCGTCCCACGGCTCCTTCAGCACCACCTCGGCCAGCATCCGCCCGGCCGGCCACGGGTCGGCCCAGTACGGGATGTATTCGTCGGCGGCATACGCGGCGCGAACCGCCGGGTGGTTGAAGAGTGTGTCCAGTGCGGCGGGGCGGTCGAAGTGGAACGTGCGGCCACCGACGGTCACCGCCGCGCGGACCCGTTCCCCGATCGCGGAGGCGGGGGTGTCATGGAAGCGGGGAACGTTCATGGGGGGTCGTATCCACTGCCGCCCCACGGGTTGCACCGGCAGATCCGCCACGCCCCCTTGAGCGGGCCGACTACCGGCCCGTGTTTCCGGACGGCCAGGATGAAATAGTGACTGCAACTCGGCTCGAACCGACACAGCGGCGGCAGCAGCGGGCGAATGAACCACTGATACCCCTTCACCGGAAGGATCAGCAGCGACCCGACGAGCCAGAGGCAGCGCCGCCAGACGGTCATGCGCCGATCACCGCCGTGGGGGTGACGAACTTGCGGGCGGCGTCCCCGGCCAACCGCCGCAGCGACGTCTTGACCGCATCCAGAGTCGGCAGGGTGGCGGCCGAGCGGGGAATGAGGATCAGGTCGAGGCCGGCCGGCAGTTCGTGTTGGAGCAATCGGAACGCCTCGCGGAACAGCCGCTTGTACCGGTTGCGGACGACCGCGTTGCCGGCCTTCCGCGACACCGACAGTCCGACGCGGGGGTGCGGCAGGTCGTTCTCCTTGGCGTACACCACCAGCAGGCCGTCGCTGACGGACTTCTTGCGGTCGTACACGGCCTTGAACTCCGCCGGCGTTTTCAGCCGCAGAGCCTTGGCGAAGCCAAAAGTCGGGGTGCTGGCGGTCATGGGAGTCGGACACCGGCGGGAGCGGGGGGTTCACTTCCACGGCACATCGGCGCGGACGTCCTGCGGGGCGAGCGTGGCGAACTCGGTCATCAGTTCCCGCGCCTTCTCGTCGATGTTGGTCGGGGCGACCACCTTCACGACGAGGATCTGATTCCCGCCGGCGATCCCCTTCCCTTTCAGGCGGATTCGCGCGCCGCTCGACGTCCCGGCGGGCACCTTGACCGTGAGTGTATCCGCGGTGAGCGTGGGCACGTCCACCTTGCACCCCAGCACCGCCTCCGGAACGGACACGGGCACTTCCACGGATACGTCGTTGCCGTCGCGGGTGAAGTACGGGTGCGGGGCGATTTTCACCTTCAGGTGGACATCGACTGATCCGGTGGCGGACGCCGGGACGCGGAGTTTCCTCCCCTCCTCGATGCCGGCCGGCACCTTCACGCCGATGGTCCGCCCGCCGACGGAGATGTCGATGCCGCCGCCGGTCGCGGCGGTGAGGAACGGGACGGTGATGTCGGTCTCGATCTCCTCGGTGGGAGCTGACCGCCGGCCACCGGCCGCGCCCCGCCGCTTCTGTTTCCCGCCGCCGCCGAACATCCCGCCCATGTCGAACCCCGGCCCCGGCCCGCCGCCCCCGCCGAACAGGTTGCGGAACATTTCCTCGGCCGCCGCCGGGTCCACCCCAGCCCCGCCGAACCCGCCAGGGTAACCGCCCTCGCCCGCGCCGGGGAATCCGCCGCCCCCGCCGACATGGCCGAACCGGTCGTACTGGGCCTTCTTGTCCGGGTCGGACAGCACTTCGTAGGCGGCGGTCGCCTCCTTGAACTTGACCTCGGCCTCCTTGTCGCCGCCGGTGCGGTCGGGGTGAAACTGGCCGGCCAGCTTGCGGTACGCCTTCTTGATCTCGTCCGCGGTGGCCGAGCGGGAGACGCCGAGGGTGTCGTAGAAGTCGCGGGGCATGGGTGGGACTGCGCGGACACGAGGGATGCGATTCTGACAGGATAGCGGCGAACGCCGCCCCGACAGCTTGGAGGGGGCCACCGGCCGAGTGGATTCACCGATCCCGGCGCGGCGACAGGACAGCCGGGGGACCAAACTCGTCGGTCTCGCCTTACTTCTTCTTCTCGGCGACCGGTTCCAGAATCACCCACACCATCGACCGCAGCGGCGGGATCTTCGCCGGGATGGCGTCGAAGATCAGGTCGTTCGCCTCGCGGCTGACCTCCACCGGCAGGTCCAGCATGGAGTCCTGGAAGTTCGAGATGCAGATGACCTCGCCGTTGTTCGCGCAGTAGTAGTCCGGGTCATTGGGGCGGTCGGGGTTCTTCACGAACCGGCTGCCGGCGAACACCCAGTCGTGGGCCATCGGCTTCTTCGTTTTCTTGTCCAGAATCCACTCTTGCGCCGGGTGCGAGTGCGTCTTGCCGTTCATCGTGTAGTGCAGCAGCACGCGGATCTTCTGTCCGCTGGCCGGCTTGTACTCCGCTTCGCCCGTCTTCGGGTCGATGAACTGCACCGGCTTGCCGACCGTTCCCCCGGCGGCGACCAGGGCGGCGTGCAGGAACCGCGCGTCGATGTCCGTCCGCAGGATGGCCTCGTGCTCCTTGGTGTTCTTCTTGCACATGAACACTTCCAACAACCCCTCGCGGAGGCACACCTCGGCGGCCAACAGGACGCGGGCCTTGCCGTCCGGTTGTTTCTCGATGAACAGCGTCTTTTCCTTGTTCAGCGGCGTCAGTTTGGACTTCGGGTCGGCGACGGGCACTTCCGGCAGCGTCTCCGGCTTGGCCTCCTTCTCCTCGGCCGGTTGACCGGGCAACTCGGCGCGAGGCGCGGGCGGCTGTTGGGCGGACGCGAACGGATCGGCCAGAACCGCGGCCAGAACCCCCGCCACCAAGGCTGCCGCGATGAACAGGTTTCTCATGACTGGTTCCTTCAGTTGCGTGGACGGATTTTTATTATCGCCTCGCCGTCGGCGGACACAAGGTAAAACGACGGGCGGGGCCGGAGCGAACGCGGGTGTCACCTCGTCGTCGTCTGCCACACTCGTTGAAGTTCGAGACAGACCGGGCCGGGCCAGGAGAAGTCGCGGTGGGTGAGCGGCCCGGCGCACCTTGCCACGCCGGCGACGCCGAACCCGGAGCCGGCCAGTAGCACTTCCCTCACCCGGTCGGCGAACGTGTCGCGCTCGACGGGATCGACCGGTCGGCACAGCCCCTCGAAGTCGAACGCCGTTTCCACCCACTCGAAGCCGAGGGCCGCGCACGCCTCCTTCGCCACCTGCAGGCTGATCGAGTCCTGCACGCGGCCGACCGGCGAGCGGTACACCGTCGTCCCCGTCACCGCCAGCACCCCGCCGACGGCGGTGTCGGCACTCGCCCCGTGCGCGTCCACCAGCACCGCCACCGCGCCGGGGGTCCGCTCGGCGATCACCTTCTCCGCCATCCACCAGTGCAGCCGGCTGCGGTGTTTCACCCCGCCGGGCAGCACCGACGACTCCGGCCCGGTACCGGCCACCATCAGTGTCACCCCGTTGTCGGCGAACCGCGCGTACCGCTCGACCGGCAGGCGGAAGGTGTGCATCACGACCGTCGGCGGGCCGTTGTCGGGCGACCCGACCATGTACCCCAGCGGGCCGGGGGTGGCGAAGGTGACGACCGCGCACTCGTCGGCGGGGGCGAGAGACGCGGCGTTCGCGGCGAGGAGGGTGTCGGCGGCCGCGGTCAACTCGTCGTCGGAGACGGTCAGCGGGATGTGGCAGGCGGCGCAGTCGCGGCGGAAGCGGGCGAGGTGGTCGGGCCAGCGGAACAGGCGGCGGCCGTAGGTGCGGGCGAAGTCGGTGACGGTAGCGGCGAACACGACCCCGGCGTCGTGGAACGGCACCGCCACCTCGGAGCGGCGGACGATGCGGCCGTTGTGGAACGCCAGCGGATCGGGTGCCATACCGGTCATGGTAGCCGACGCCACCCACCCCACGAAGGCGGTCGCGTCCGCAATTTCCGGCACCGCCCGCCGAATCCCCTACAACGGCCCCACCACACGGAGACGCGGCATGGAGTTCCTCGGCAAATTCGTGGACGAGTTGCCGAACCGGTTCGTCGGAATCGGGATCGGCCTGGGCTTCGGCTGGCTGTTCGGCTGGCTGGTCGCCCGTTACCAGCGGCGGAAGGACCGGCTCACGATCCTCGCCGGGAACGCCCGCGATTCGGTCGTGGTGGACCTGCACCTCGTGGAGAAGGAGATGCGGCCGGACGGGACGGCCGCGCCGAAGTCGCTCCGCATCCGCTCGCTGGCCCAGGCGCAACTGCGGCAGGTGGTGCCGAACCGCCACCTCTCGGCCATCCTGTTGAAGCGGGCCGGAAGCGCCACCGCCGCGCGGCCGCTGATCGGCATGGACGGGGCGCAGGGGTCATTCCTGCTCGAATCGCTGATGAACTTCGTCGGCGACCGGCTGGGGAACGCCCCGTTCGACCACCACCTTTACGTCATGGCCCCGTGCTGCGAGCCGGCCGAACTGACCGGGTACCAGCCGATCACCGTGTTGCTCATCCGGGTGGACGACCTGGAACTGTTCGAGTCGTGGGAGGCGTGCCGGGAAACGTGCGTCGAACGGGGGGCGGATGGGGCGCGGGTGCTGACGCTGATGGAGTTGGCCCGCCACTTCAAAGCCGAGCAGGCCGAACACCGGCGGCGGAAGGCGGCCGGCATCTCCACCCGGTTCCTGGAAACGGTCTACCTCCTCGACCTGGCGCTGGACCACCGGGCCGCCGCCCAACCGCTGAAGCCGATCCCGTGGACCCGCTACTCGGCCGCCCTCGCCGAGATGGGGTTGGAGTGACGAGAACACTGGGATCGCTCCTCGTTCCTACTGCTTCGTCGCCAGGGCGCGGAAGGCGTCGCAGATGACTTTCGCCGCGTCCGGCCCGCAACTGTTCACCTCCCCGTACTGGCTCTTCTTCAGCCCGTAGCAGTACGGCGGCTGCTCGTCCCACTGTCGTTTCGGGATGAAGTAGCCGAGTTCGTCGTTCGCCAGCCCGATCAGCATCTTGTGCTTGCCCGTCATCCCCGCGTAGATGGCCGGCTCGACCGGCGCGTCCGGGTGATCCGCGCCGGGGTCGGCGGGCGTCTGCACCTTGCCGAGAACCAGCTCCGGGTAGATTTCGCCGGGGATCGCGGCGATCTCCAGGTCGCCGAGCTTCACGCACCCGACTTCCGTCTTGATGCCGACCGGCTTGGAGGCGTCCACTTCCTTCTTCCACTCCTTGGGCGACGGGTCGCCGGCCCAGGCGTACATGTCGCGATTCAGCACGCCGACCTGTTTGGCGAGACGGTACAGACCGTTCTCCACCGGCACCAGCACCGCCTTCACGCGGATGTCGAAGGGCACCAACTGGGCGACCGTTGCTTTCTCCAGCGCCTGCTCGGTCAGCTTGCCGACGCCGACGCCGTAGGCTTCAGTCTTCTCGAAGGTGCCGTCTTGAAGTTCCTCCCCGCGGTCGTTCTTGATCTTCACCTTCAGCGAGGTCATCAGCCCGCCGACGGTGCCGGTGAAGTACGCCGCCGGGCACTTGAACTTGTCGCTCACGTGTTTCACCGCGTAGCCGACGAAGTCGGCACTCATCTCGGTGTTCTGGCTGGCGAGCGTTTCCGGGTGACTGTTCCACTGCATCAGGATGCCGATCGGCTTCGCCGGCCTGTCCGAATTCGCCGGGTCGAAGCGGATCGCGACCAGTTCCGCGTGCTTCACCACAGGCAGGCGGTTGTCGGCGACGAGATCGCCGCCGTTCGCCGTGCCGATCTTCGCGACGGCCGCCTGCTTGGCCTTGTCCGCGGCGGTCACGGCTTTCACGATCCCGGCTTGAATTTGCTTCACGTACGCCGGATCGACGCCGGACGTGAACGGGTTCGGCCCCCACAGGCCGAGGGTGTCCGGCCCCTCGTGGTTGTGCGTGCTGGACACGCAAATGTAGTCGAACCCCTTCAGTTGCCCACGGACGGTCTCGATGACCGGCAGGAACAGCCCGACCACGTCCACCGACACCAGGGCGATTTTCTTCGTGCCGTCGGTCAACACCACGGCGCGGGCCATGATCGGGTCGTGCAGTTTCTTGGCGAGGCGGTTCATGCCGAAGCCGGCCATGTACACGGGCTTCTGGGCGATGGCCGGCGACACGTCGGCGTCGGCGAAGCCGACCGACAACTGAGGCTCGGCGGCGGCCGCGACCGCCGGGAGCAGCAAGGCCAGGGAGAGGGCGCGCAGCATGAGAGGAACTCCAGGGAGAAGGGATCGGCGAGACACCGTCATTCGCACTCGCGCATGTAGCGGATGCTGTCGCGGGCGATGGTGTCCGGGTCGGGCGTGTAGTCGAACACCTCCACCGACACCCAGCCGCCGTAGTTGGTTTCCGTCAGCGCGGCGAAGATCGGCGTGAAGTCCACCGCCCCGGTGCCGGGGCCGCGAAGGTTCTCGTCGTTGGCGTGGAAGTGGTAAGTGTGGGCGGCGTTCGCCCGGATCACGTCCGCGCGGGGCAGCGATTCCGCCGCCATCGCCTTCACGTCCAGGTGAAGCTTCACGCTCGGGTGGGCCAACCGGTCGATGATCCGCACCGCGTCCGCGGCCGTCGTCATGAAGTCGGTTTCCTTCGGCGTCAGCGGCTCCAGGCACAGCTTCACGCCGGTCTCGTCCAGCGTCTTCAACACCCCGGACAGGCACTCGACGGCGAAGTCCTCGGCCTGCGCCGCCGTGTGCCCGTCGGGGATCTTCCGCTGGGCCGGCGAGCCGAGAACGAGAATATCGCCGCCCAAGTCCGCCGCACACCGGGCCAACTCGCGGAAGTAGTCGGCGGTGGCTTTGCGGACGGCGGGGTCGGGCGAAGTCAGGTGGAAACCGGTCGTCTGTGCCAGGAGCCAGTGCAGGCCGATGATTGTCACCCCGGCCGCCTCCGCTTGGTGCCGCAACTCCGACCGCCGCGCGGCGGTCACGTCGGTGATGAGCGGGGCGAGGGTGAACGGCGCGATTTCCAGCCCGGTGTACCCGAGTTCGGCGATCCGGCCGCACACGCGGGCGTGGTCCCAGTCGCCGAAGGTCTCGTTGCAGATGGCGTAACGCATGGGGATCCCGTTCAATGGAAGAGGAACGCGGAGGACGCGGATTCCAGCGCGGATCAAAGCCGCGGTCAAACCCAGATTTCATTCTTTCAGATCCGCTTCATCCGCGCTGGAATCCGCGTCCTCCGCGTTCCTCTTATTTATTCGGGTTCCACTCGCGGATAAAAGAATCCCATGCTTTCCCCCGCCCCCGTCGGTCGTTTGGCCCCGTCGCCGACTGGTGCGCAGCACGTCGGCAACGCCCGCACCTACCTGATCGCGTGGCTGTGCGCCCGCGCGCGGGGCGGCACCGTGCGGTTGCGGATCGAAGACATCGACGTGTGGCGGAACAAGCCCAACGCCGTCGCCGAGGCGCTCGAAGACCTCCGCTGGCTGGGGCTGGACTGGGACGGCCACATGGTGATGCAGTCGTCGTTGTTACCCGCGCACAACGCGGCACTCGAAGAGTTGAAACGGAAGGAACTCGTCTATCCCTGCACTTGCACCCGCGCGGATATCGCCACTGCCGCCAGCGCCCCGCACGCCGACCACGAGGGGCCGACCTACCCCGGCACCTGCGCGGGTCGAACCGCGGCCGACGCCGGAGCGCTGACGCGGCCGTTCGCGTGGCGGTTCCGGGTGACGGATTCGCCGGGGTTTGACGACTTGTATCGCGGCGTCACCGAAGTGGACTTGAAGCAACTCGGCGGCGATTTCGTCGTGTGGCGGTCGGCGAACGTCCCGGCGTACCAACTCGCCGTCGTCACCGACGACGCGGCGGCGGGCGTGACCGAGGTGATTCGCGGCGACGACCTGGTGTCGTCAACGCCCCGGCAGTTGCTGATTTATCGCGCGCTCGGCCTGACCCCGCCGGCGTTCGCGCACGTCCCGCTGGTGGTCGGGGAGGACGGTCAGCGGCTCGCCAAGCGGCACGGCGACACGCGGCTGAGCGACTTGCGACACCGTGGTGTCACCGCCGAGGCACTCCTGGGCGTGCTGGCGCGGTCGTGCGGCTGGTTGCCAGCGGTTGAACCGATCTCCGCCCGCGAGTTGATCCCCCACTTCCGACTCGACGCGATTCCCCGCGACCCGTTCGTGCTGACGGCGGACCTGCTGCGGGGCATCGGCGGGGCGGAATAATTCCAGAGTGCGGTTGAAACGTCGTCCCCCGACCGGGTAAATTCTCCCGACTCGGATTGCAACAGTTGACCATCGACTGACGGGGATCGCCGGTTATAATTCCGGCGAAACCGCTCGGATCGCCACCCCCGGTGGGATCGGCCCCGGATCGGCACGGAACCGTGATGCCCGCACATTCGCTACAATCCCTGTTCGCCCCCCGACCGCCGTGGGCGCAAGAGCCGCCGGCACCGGCCGCCCCGCGACCGCTGTTGGAGAACTCCGAGTTCCTCATCGCCTGCGGGCTGATGGCGGTGGTGCTGTTCGGCGGGGCTATCGTACTCTCGTACTTCGACCGCCGCCGCAAACGCCAGGAGGCAGCGTTCCAGGACTCCACCGCGCAACTGGAGTCGTACCGCGAGCTGTATGAGAACGGCGAGATCACCGAATCCGAGTACTTGAAGGTGCGGGCGCGGGTCGCGGGGCGGATTCGAGAAGAAGTCCACCTGCCGACTTCACCGCCGAAACCGGCCCCGCCGGCCGAACCCCCCACGCCGGAAAGTTGACGCGGATTCCGCAGGGTCCGAAACCGGACGAGTCGTCGAAACCCGTCCCAGATGCGTGGCGGGAGCGGAAAGCCGCCGCCGGGCGGGAAATCCCCCCACCGGTCGGGAATCGTTCAAGGTATAGTAACGCTCAGTCGGGGCCGCCGCCGGCCGCAGACAGTCGCGGAACATCGCCCACCCACACGACAATTTCGGGGAGTCCGAATGGCGGAGCGCAGCACCGGTGACGGCGGGGGCCGGAAACCCCCCAGCACCGCGGGACGGAACCGGAACGCCTACTGTTCGTTCTGCCGCCGCAGTCACCGCGACGTGGGGCCGCTCGTCGAGGGGCCGAGCGACGTGTACATCTGCGGCGAGTGCATCGATTTGTGTCAGTCGATCATCGACCAGGAGCGGAAGCGGCGGGGCGGCCCCAAGTCGAACTCCCCGCCCACCCCGTCCCCCCGCAGCATCAAGGAGAAGCTCGACCAGTACGTGATCGGCCAACAGCGGGCGAAACGGGTGCTGTCGGTCGCCGTCCACAACCACTACAAGCGGCTCAACCACGACGACGCCGGCCGCGCCGACGTGGAGATCGAGAAGAGCAACATCCTGCTGGTCGGGCCGACCGGCAGCGGCAAAACGCTGCTGGCCCGCACCCTGGCCAAGGTGCTCGACGTGCCGTTCGCCATCGGCGACGCCACGACCCTGACCGAGGCCGGGTACGTCGGCGAGGACGTCGAGAACCTGCTCCTGAAGTTGCTCCACGCCGCCGACTTCGACATTGAGGCGGCCCAGCGGGGCATCGTCTACATCGACGAGATCGACAAGATCGCCAAGAGCGGGAACAACGTCAGCATCACCCGCGACGTGTCCGGTGAAGGCGTTCAGCAGTCGCTCCTGAAAATGCTGGAAGGGACTGTCTCGAACGTCCCGCCGCAGGGCGGCCGCAAGCACCCCGAGCAGCAGTACATCCAGCTCGACACGACGAACATCCTGTTCATCGTCGGTGGCACTTTCGTCGGCCTGACCGACATCATCTCGAAGCGGATCGGCCGCAAGACCATCGGGTTCGGGGCGGCCAGCGAGGACCGGCGGGACAAGTCCGTCGGCGAACTGCTGAACCAGGTGATCGCCGACGACCTGATCGAGTACGGCCTGATCCCGGAGTTCATCGGCCGGCTACCGGTGTTGGCCCCGCTCGACCCGCTGGACGAGGAGTCGCTCGTCCGCATCCTGTCCGAACCGCGGAACGCCTTGGTGCGGCAGTATCAGCGACTGTTCGAGATGGAGAACGCCGAACTCGACTTCGAGCCGGAGGCGTTGCAGGAGATCGCCCGGCTGGCCAAGGCCCGCGACACCGGCGCGCGGGGGCTGCGGAGCATCGTCGAGGACATCATGCTGGACGTGATGTACGAGTTGCCGGAGATGGAAGTGAGGGGCAAGCACGTCGTCACCGCCGACGTGGTGCGGAAGAAGATCCCGCTGCTGGTGCGGATGCCGGAAGTGGAGAAGAAGAGCGCGTGACGGCGAGTTTAGGATGGGGTCAACGCGACCCGGCCCGCCCCAACAGGCGGGCCGGCGACGTTTGGTGTGTCTCACGGTACCTCCGGGAACGGAGTCAGGGCGACGGGCATTTCCGGCCACCGGGCCCTCGCGTGTCAAGAGTCGGACAATCCGTCTCACGCTCCATTCCCGACCCGGCGCACCGCGCGATTGTTCATTTCCAACGGGCGAGTCAGCTGATCCGTCTATAATTTCGGGATGACCACAGTCGTTTCCCAGGCTGATTACCGAACGAGATTTCCAATGACTGACGACATCCTCAATGCGCTGCGCCCGCTGGCCGCGCGACTGGACGGGCTGATTCCTTCCGACCCCGAATTGCGGGCCGAGCTGAGTTCATTGGCCCGCGCCGTGGCCGATTGGCTCGCCCCCGAAACGGCGACACCCTCACCCGCGCCGCCGCAACCGCCACCAGAAGCGGCCCCGATTGTTGCCCCCCCGCCCGGTCCGCCAGCCCCGCCCATCGAATCGCTTCCGCCGCTGACGTTCCACCTGCCGTTGCCCCCGCCCGCCCGCCCCCGCCTGTCCGATGCGGAACACGACCACTCGCACGGGAAGGAGCCGCCGGCGTCCCCGGCGGTCATCGCCGCCCGCTGCCGGCTGAAGGCCGAGGCGTGCAAGTTGCTCGCCAACAGCGGCTACGACCCGACCGCCCTGGCCAACCGCGAACTGCTGGCGAAGTCGGACGCGCTCCACAACTGCCAGTTGTGGATGCTGCTCCCCGGCGACTACAACAACGCGTCGGCCGCGTGGGCGGACCTGGTGGTCGCGTTCGAGGCCTCCGCCGTCGCCGCCGACCTGCTGTCCGCGTGGAACCAGTCGCCGGCCGACGCCCAGGCCCGCTCCGCCGAAGAGGTGTTGCACCTCGTCGCCGAGGCGCAATCGACGCTCCTGTCGGCCACCGTCGGCGTCGGCCGCTGGGCCTACGACCAGGACCAGTTGGAGATTTACCTGATCGTCGCCGCCGAGACGAAAGCCCGGCGGGTGTACGTCCGCCGCTACCTCCGCCGCGAGGACCGGGCCGACCCGACGAAAGCGCCGGAGGTGAAGAAGCGGCTGAACGAGTCGCTCGCCCAGGTGAAGGCGACCGCGTCCGTCGCCGTCAACCGCAAGAAGCTGCTCAGCAGTTTGAAGTTCAAGCTCGGCAAGCTGGCGGCGGACAAGGACGCCCACACCGAGGAGTGGCCGCTGGTGTTGGACATCCTGGACAAACTCGTCGCCGACGGCGTGCCGCCGAGCAACCCGGACCTCCGCGACCCGCTGCTGCCGGTCCACAACGAACTGCCGGACGGGCTGCCGCTGCCGAAGAACGCGGCGCTGGTGTTCCGCGAGATCGACCGCTACGAGGAGAGTCAGGTGGGGGCCGACGACCCGGTCGAATCGAAGGCCGACCGGTGGAGCGCGGACGTGGAAAAGGTGGCCGAGTTGGTGACCGGGCGGACGATGATCCTGATCGGCGGGCAAGTCCGGCCGCCCCGCCGGGACGCGCTGGTCCGCGCCTTCCGCCTGAATGACCTGGACTGGCTGAGTACGCCGGAACACACCTCGATCACCTACTTCGAGCCGTTCATCGCCCGGCCGGAAACGGTCATCGTGCTGCTCGCCATCCGCTGGAGCAACCACGACTACGCGGAGGTGCAACAGTACTGCGAGAAGTACGGCAAATTGCTGGTCCGGCTGCCCGCCGGCTATCACCCGAACCAGGTGGCGCACCAGATCCTGAACCAAGTCGGCGACCAACTCGCCGCCGCCCGAGCGGCTGCGGGGTGACGGTACGATCCCATCCGTCGCCGGAGCGGCTCGGGTGGGATTCTATCAGGGTGGTTGTCGGAGGAAGTAGTTGGGGCAAGGCAGAGAGGGTCACACCGCGCCGAGGGCCAGCGAGCAGTTGTGGCCGCCGAAGCCGAACGAGTTGGACAGCACTTTCGTGACGCGGACTTCGCGGGGCGTGTTCGGGATGTAGTCCAGGTCACACCCGCCGTCCACATCTTGGTTCGTCAAGTTAATCGTCGGGTGCAGCACGCCCTTCTTCAAACTCAGGGCGCAAGCGATGGCCTCGACCCCGCCACTCGCGCCGAGCAGGTGGCCGATCATGCTCTTGGTGCTGGACACCATCAGTTTCTTGGCGTGGTCGCCGAACACCGCCTTCACGGCCTTCGTCTCGGCCACGTCGCCCAGTTCGGTACTGGTGCCGTGGGCGTTGACGTACTGCACGTCGGTCGGGTTCCACCCGGCTTCCCGCATCGCCTGCCGCATGGCCTCGGCCGCGCCGATGCCGTCCTCGTGCGGGGCGGTGATGTGGTAGGCGTCGGCGGTGTTGCCGCAGCCGAGAACCTCGCAGTAGATGTTCGCGCCGCGGGCCTTGGCGTGCTCGTACTCTTCGAGGACCAGGATGCCGGCCCCCTCGCTCAGGACGAACCCGTCGCGGTCCCTGTCGAACGGGCGGCTGGCGCGGGCCGGCTCGTCGTTTCGCTGGGACAGGGCTTTGATGTTGATGAACCCGGCCAGGCCGATGGGCGTGATGGCCGCCTCGGTGCCGCCGGACACGATGACGTCGGCGAATCCGTAGGCGATCTGCCGCATGGCGTCGCCCAGGGCGTGGGCGGCGGAGCTACAGGCGGTGGCGACGGTGGTGTTCGGCCCACGGAGGTGGTGCCGGATGCTGATGGTGCCGGCGGCCGAATTCGCGATCATCTTGGGGATGACGAGCGGGCTGACCCGCGCCGGCCCCTTCGCCAGCAGCGTGCCGACACCCTCCTCGAACTCGGCGATGCCGCCGATGCCGGAGCCGAGGATGACGCCGGCGCGGAACGGGTCCAGTCTGCCGAAGTCCAGCCCGCTGTCGGCGACGGCCTCGTGGGCGGCGACGACGGCGAACTGGGTGAACCGGTCCATCCGCCGGGCCTCGCGGACCTCGATCACGGCGGACGGGTCGAACCCCTTCACCTCCCCGCCGAACTTCACCTTGTGGTTCGACACGTCGATGAGGGCGATGGGCGCGATGCCGCTGGTGCCGGCCAGGAGACCCTGCCAGTACTGCGGGACGGTGTGGGCGATCGGGTTGACCGTACCCAGGCCGGTGACGACGACACGACGACGCATGATGTTACGCCTTCACCCCGGCGTCGCCCGACGACCCGGCCTTCTGCTTGGCCTCGATGTACTCGATGGCCTCGCCGACGGTCTTGATCTTCTCAGCGTCGGTGTCGGGGATTTGGATGTCGAACTCCTCCTCCAACTCCATGACCAGTTCGACGATGTCGAGGGAGTCGGCCCCGATGTCTTCCTGGAACCGGGTGGTGCGGACGACGGAGTCCTTGTTCACGGCCAGGTGGTTGCACACGATTTCGACGACACGTTGCTCAACGGACACGCGATGACCCTCCGGGGCGGCTGACGGCGGACTGATGGGGACGGCTGGAGAGTCACCGGCGGTCGGTGCCGAGGATATTCTCCGAATGCACACTCTATGGGCGGAGGCCGAAAAGGGAATACCGACCGCCCCATCTTCGTGGCCGGACTCTCCCGAGTCGGGCGCGGATCACTTTGGCGGCTCGGCCCGACTCACGCCGGGATGTTCACCACTTCGGCTTTTCGGTGAACCCGTTTCATCAGCCCGGCCAGAACCCGCCCCGGTCCGATCTCGTGGAAGCGTTCGACGCCGGCCGCGAGGAGCCCGCGGAGGGTCTCCTCCCATCGGACGGGCGACAGCACCTGTCTCACCAGAAGTTGGCGGAATTCGCCCGGTTCCGTGTGCGGTTGCGCGTCCACGTTCGACCACACCGGCAGGCGGGCCGGGGCCAGTGTCGCGGCGGCGAGGGCGGCGGCGAGGGCCTCGTCGGCCGGCTTCATGAGGGCCGTGTGGAACGCCCCCGCGACGGCGAGGCGGGCGGTGCGAAGTTGTTTGGCTTCGGCCAGCCGGCACAGTTCGTCAAGGCCTGCCGTCGAGCCGGACACCACCGTGTTGCCGGGGCAGAGCAGGTTCGCCACTTCGAGCGTGTGCGACCCGCGGGCCTCGGCGACCAGCGCTTCCACGACCTCCCGGTCCACCCCAATGACGGCGGCCATCCCGCCCGGCGTGGCGACGGCGGCGGCTTGCATCGCTTCGCCACGCGCCTTCACGACCTTCAATCCGTCTTCGAAGGTCATCACGCCGGCGAACACCAGCGCCGTGTACTCGCCCAGGCTGAGGCCGGCCGTGGCGACGACCGACTCCAATACCGCGGGGTCCGTGGCCGTCAGTTGCTCGAGCGCCGCGAGGCTGGCGACGAAGATGGCCGGTTGGCTCACGTCCGTCGCGTTCAACTTCTCGGCCGGGCCGTTCTCACACACGTCGAGCAGGTCGTACCCCAGCACGGCCGACGCGCGAGCGAACAGCGCGGCTGCGGCGGGCAGCTTGGCGGCCAGTTCCGCGCCCATGCCGACGTATTGGGCACCCTGACCGGGGAAGAGGAAGGCGGTTTTCATGAGCGGGTGTTGAGTAGGTCCGGCTCGGCGAGCCGAACGAAGCCGAGTCCGGCTCGGCGAGCCGGACCTCCAGAAGTGGATGTCACTCCTCGTCGCCGATCGTCGGCAGGGTCGCCAGTTCCTCGACGATCCGCTCGTTCAGCTTGACGCGGACGTTCTGAGCGGCGACGAGGAGGGCGTTGGCGATGGCTCGCTCGTCGGCCGACCCGTGGCACTTGATGCACACGCCGTCCACCCCCAAGAGCGGGGCACCGCCGGACGCGCTGGCGTGGTACTTGGCGGCCATCTGCTTCAGCGCCTGCGCGGCGGCCGGCCGCTCCACGGCCAGCGGCAACACCACCTCTTGCTGGACGGTCTTCAGCAGGAACTCGGTCACGCCCTCGGCGTACTTGAGCAAGACGTTCCCGGAGAACCCGTCAGTGACGATCACGTCGCAGCCGCCCGAATGCACGTCCCGGCCCTCGACGTTGCCGACGAACTTGGACGCCAGCGGGCTGTTGCGGAACAGGGCGTTCGCCTCCTGGGCGAGGTCGTGGCCCTTGGAGTCTTCCGCCCCGACGTTCAGCAAGCCGATGCGCGGGGAAGCGACGCCCAGCATCCGCTCGGCGAAGGCCGCACCCATGACCCCATAGTGGAGCAGGTGCGACGGCTTCGGGTGGACGTTCGCGCCGACATCCAACAGCACCACTTTCCCGGTGTAGGTCGGCAGGACGGCGGCGATGCCCGGCTTGCGGATGCCCTTAAGGAAGCGGCGGGTGAACAACCCGGCCCCGACCACGGCCCCGGTGTTCCCGGCCGAGACGAGCCCATCGACCTGCTTCGTGGCGAGCAGTTGCCAGCACTTGGAGATGGAGTTATCGGGCTTCTTCCGCAGGGCTTCGACCGGCTTCTCGTCCATGCCGATAGCGTCGGGCGCGTGGACGATCTCGAAGCGGCCGGCGGTCAGGTTCGCGGCAGCCGCTTCAAGCACAGCGCGGTCGCCCACCAGCACGACGGTGAGGTCGGGGGCGGCGGCGAGGGCGGCGGCGGCTCCGGCCACCGACGGCTGCCAGCCGTGGTCCCCGCCCGTGGCGTCGAGCGCGATCCGCATGGCGGGTTACTTCCCTTTCGCTTGGGTGTCGTCCTGCATCACAACCGCGTCGCGGCCCTGGTAGTAGCCGCAGTTCCCGCACACGCGGTGCGGCAGCACGGCGTCCTGGCAGCGGGGGCAGTACTGGATGCCTTTCGGGGTGATGTAGTGGTGGCTCCGCCGGTGGCCCTGGCGGGATTTCGACGTGCGGCGCTTCGGGACTGCCATGGCGGCCTCGGGATCGTTCTGATCAAAAACGTCATGGTACGGGTGTGGCCGGCCCTGTCAAGGAGCGAGCGACCACTGAGGTGGACAGATTGAGGGCCATTCCGTTCTCGGGTTGTGAGGGTAGGAGTCGCTCTCTCCGAGAGCGACTCCTACGAAGCACCGACTCTCGGAGTAAGTCGGCCACCCTAAAAAACGGAACCGAACGGTGGACGGATCCTTCCCGGTCGTCAATTCCACGAAGACTGTTGTTCGGCGGGTTCGGCGTTCTCGTGCGCGGTCGTGATGGCGTCGTGCGCTTCGGACAGCAGGGCGGTGGACAGCGCCGCGGCGGCGGTGGACTCGGCGTCGAACACCGGCGGCCACGGCAGCAGTTCGAACAGGTCGTCCGGCAGCAGCGGCCCGCCGCCGTCGGCGGTCTGCTCGGCGTCCGCCACGACGTTCTCCCACGTCCACCGGTCGTCGTGGTCGGGGTCTTCGATCCGGAACGGCCAGTGGTCCGACACCGACACGATGACCGGGCCGTCCGGCGTCTGGTACAGGGGTTCGCGGAGCATCAGCCACGGCAATTCCCCGCGGATCACGTCCAGGGGGCCGTGGATGCGGGCGACGAATCCCCGCTCCCAGTAGCACAGCAGTTCACCCCGCGGCACCCACCCGGACAGGAGGGCGGTGGCGAATCCGGCCGGCAGAACCGTGTCGGCGACCGTCTCCGCGACGCCCGCGGCGTGGCGGCAGCAGGCGCGGATGTAGGCCGCGCGAAGCGGCTCCCCTTGGGCGTGCAGCAGGTCGGCGGCGGCCAACCGCGGGGCGTCGTCCGTGTCCCCGGCGAGCGCGATGGCCGTCATCAGCGACCGCCATTCATGATGCAGATACAGGTGGGGCATTCCGTTTCCGTCCGACCGTGTGTCTGGAAGCACCTCGCCAGCATAGAGCAGCCTCGGGCGTCGCGCGGCGGAACCCGACGCGCGGCTCGCCCCTTTCAGTTCATGTGCGGAAGATTCCCGCCATCGTCGGAGGTGATCCCTTCCACGCGGCCGGCCGCCAGCCGAAACTGATGAGTCATCCCGCCCGGCATGTGAGCGAGGACGTGCGTGACGAACACCAGCGTCTGGTCGGGTCGGAGCGTGGCGTCGAGCCAGCAACGGATGCGGTCGGCCGTCGCCGCGTCCAACCCCTGAAATGGCTCGTCCAAAATGAGCAGCGGCGGTTGCTTCACCACCGCCCGCACGAGCAACACCAACCGCTGCTGGCCGACCGACAGCCGCGCGAACTTGCGATCGTGCAAGTCGTCGCAGCCGAAGTCGGCGAACACTCGCCGGATCGCGGCGGCCTGGTCGGGCGTCGGCGGGCGGTACAGCAGCGAATCCCCGAAGGCGGTGGCGGCGGCTTCAAAGGCGGTCAGTGGTTCACGGAAGTACAAGTGAAACTCCGGCGACACGAAGCCGACTTTCCGCTTCACGTCCCAGATGGTTTCACCCGTGCCCCGCCGCGCCCCGAACAGCTTCACGTCGTTGCTGAACGCCTGCGGGTGGTCGCCGCACAACAGCGCCAACAGGGTCGTCTTGCCCGCCCCGTTCGGCCCCAGGACGGCCCACCGCTCCCCCCGTCGGACGGTCCAGTCGATGCCGTCGAGGATCGCCCGGCCGCCGTGCCGGACGGTGACGGAGCGCATCTCGATGACGGGTTCGGCCGGGGAGGGCGAGGCTCCCGCCGAGCCGCCGCGACGAGGTGGCTCGGCGGGAGCGTCGCCCTCACCATCAGCCCGTCCGCCGGCAAATGCGACCCGCCCTTCCCCGAGTTCGAGGACGTGCGTCACCCACGCCGGCACCCACTCGCGGGCGGTGGCGAGGAGCAACTTCCGCCCGGCCGACACCAACTTCCCCAGGATCGCCGCCAACTCGGTTCGCCCGTCCGCGTCGATGCCGACGAACGGGTCATCGAGCAACAGCCAGTCCGGCTTCGCCAGAAGCGCGCGGCCGATCCGCGCCCGGCGAGTCTGCCCGTTCGACAACGTCATGAACGGCTGATCGAGTTGACCGGCGATGCCGAGGGACTCGGCGACGGCGCGCACTTCCGCGCTTTCCACCTTCGCCCCGGCCGCGAGATACTCGGCCAGCGAGAGCGGTTCGTCGGTGTCGGCGAACTCGTACCGCTGCTGGTAGTAGTGCCCGGCGTAGGAGAACGTGCGGCTGTCCTCTTTGAAGGCCACCAGACGCACGGCTCCGATCGGGGGCGTGAACGTGCCGGCCATGAGTCGATGTTTTCCCTGGAG
Source organism: Gemmatales bacterium (assembly GCA_038247725.1). GTDB lineage: Bacteria > Planctomycetota > Planctomycetia > Gemmatales > Gemmataceae > JALHQU01. The sequence continues at coordinate 308 of JBBRUO010000030.1, read as the reverse complement.
AACGTCCAGCAGCGTCGTCTTGCCGCTGGCGGTCGGTCCGACGACCGCCCACGTCTCACCCGCCCGCACCGTCCAGGAAATGTCGTGCAGGACGGCCGGCCCGCCCGCGCGGGTGACCGTGGCGTTATCAAACGCGAACGCGAGGTCGTCGGCAGGCTGGTCCATCCTCACGTCTCCAGCGTGTCGTAATCGACGGTCAGTTCCTCGCCGGCGGCGACCGGACGGGTGGTCTCGAAGTAGTCGCCGCCGTCCACCGACTCCAGGTTCGGGTTCGACGAGTGGTTCAGGTACACCACGAGGTCGTAGAC
>JBBRUO010000029.1:0-20660 GCA_038247725.1 Gemmatales bacterium | reverse complement strand
GCTGCAACTGATGGCCCCGGTGCTGAACGCGCGCAAGTCGCCGATCCAGGCGCTGATGCCGTTCCACGTCGAGTTCAAGTAAGTAGAAAAGGAAATTGACAGGATCACAGGATGGAAGGCAGGATAGAAGAATGCCGAAAAGTGTCTTCCATCCTGCCTTCCATCCTGTGATCCTGTCCCAAACTCTTTTTTCGGAGTCAACATGCGATCCCTCCTCGCGCTGCTCCTCCTCGCCCCGGTGGCCGTCGCGCAGACGGCCGAGGAGAAGAAAGCGACCCTCGCGTTCATCGAGTCCCTGCGGGACAAGGACACCGGTGCGTTCCAGGTGACGCCGGACGGCAAGCCGAGCCTACGGGCGTGCAACGGCGCAACGAAAGCCATTCAGGCTCTCGGCGGCGAACTCCGTGACAAAGACAAGGTGGCGAAGTTCGTGCTGAGTTGCTACGACCCGAAGGCCGGTACCTTCGCCGACCCCGGCACGAAGGCAGACGTGGCGAGTACCGCCATCGGCGTCATCACCGCCTGCGGGCTGGACATCCCGCACGACAAGTTCAAAGGCGCGATGGACTACCTGGGCAAGAACGCCAAGGAGTTCGAGGACGTGCGCCTCTCCGCCGCCGCCGTCGAAGCGTGGGGCGTGAAGAACTGCCCGTTCAAACTTGATGTCTGGTTAGAAGTGGCGGAGGCGCACCTGAAGGCCGCGTTCATGGCGACCGGGAAGTCCGAAGTCAGAAACGGCGGCACGGCACGGGACATCGGTGGGGCGACGGCCCTGAAACTACGGCTCGGGGCGGTGGAACAGCGGAAGGCTGACGCATTCACCAACGGGGATTTCACCGCCGCGCTGCTCCTGAGGGGGCAACGACCGGACGGCGGCTGGGGGAAGAAGGGTGCGAAGACTTCGAACATCGAGACGACGTACCGCGTCATGCGGGCACTGCTGCTGCTGAAGGTGCCGACCGTGCTGGACGTGGAGAAGCTCCGCGAGTTCATCGCTTTACACCGCAACAAGGACGGCGGGTACGCCACCGAGCCGGGCAAGCCGAGCAGCATGAGCGGCGTGTATTACAACACGATCGTCGCCAAGTGGCTGGACGAGATGGAGAAGAAGTGAAATCCGAGCCGGACGCGTGAGCGACGGGGATTGTCGGAGCCGGACGCGTGTGCGACGGTCTTCAAACACCGTCGCTCACGCGACCGGCGCCGATATCATCACACCGACGCCTTCTCGCGGGCCTTGCGGGCGGCGATGAACGACTGCACGCACAGGAACACGAACACCGCGCAGATCGCCGACATGACCAGCCCGTTCTTCACCGAGCTTTTCTCCAGGTCGAAGCCGCCGCTACGGATCACCGGCATGAACCCGCCGACGAACCCCAGCACGCCAACCAGCGCCGCGACGTGCATGACGTGCTTGCGGAGTTTATCCTTCCAGATCACCACGGCGGCGCACAGGAGCAGTGCGACCCCGAACCCGGCGGGTATCAGCGAGGTTCCGGCCTTGGATGGGTCGGCCGCGTTGGTGTAACCGTACACGCCGAGCGCGACGAGGAGCAGACCGCAGAAAAGGGCGATATTGGTCATGTGTGGATCCCAAAGTAGTCCGCACCCTCCGGGTGCGGGATTGAAAATTAAGACCGCACCCGGAGGGTGCGGACTACCTTGCCCATCAGACGCCGGCGGCTTTCCGCAGGGCCTCGGCCTTGTCGGTCCACTCCCAGGTGAACGCCTTCTCGTCGCGGCCGAAGTGCCCGTGGCGGGCCGTCTGCCGGTAGATCGGCCGGCGGAGGTTCAGGCTCTCGATGATGCCCTTCGGCGTCAGTTGGAAGTGCGTGCGGATCAACTCGACCAACTTGTCGTCGGTCAGCCCCGGCGCGACGGTGCCTTCGGTGTTCACCCAGATGTTCAGCGGGTCGGGGTAGCCGATGGCGTAGCTCAACTGCACCTCGCACCGCTTGGCCAGCTTGGCCGCGACGATGTTCTTGGCGATGTACCGGCAGACGTAGGCCGCGCTGCGGTCCACCTTGGTCGGGTCCTTGCCGCTGAACGCCCCGCCACCGTGCCGCCCGCGACCGCCGTAGGTGTCCACGATGATCTTGCGGCCGGTCAGCCCGCAGTCGCCGTGCGGCCCGCCTTCCAGGAAGCAGCCGGTCGGGTTGATGTGGCAGGCCACGTCGTCCCCGCTCACCTTCGCCTCGACGCCCGGCACCACCATCACCAGCTTGCCGCGGATCAGATCGGGCCGCTCCTTCGTCAACACCGGCAGGATGAGCTGGTCGATGATGATCTGCCGGGCTTCGTCGGTGAAGTAGTCCTGCCCGTCCTTGCCGCCCTTGCACACCATCACGGTCTCATCATGCTGGGTGGACAGCACGACGGTGTGGATGCGGTGCGGAGTGCCGTCGGCGTTGTACACGACCGTCACCTGGCTCTTGGCGTCGGGCCGCAGCCACTTCAGCTTGCCGGACTTGCGCAGGTCGGCGTGCGCCTCGACCAGCCGGTGCGACAGGAAGATGGGCAACGGCAGCAGGCTGTGCGTCTCGTCGCAGGCGAACCCGAACATCATCCCTTGGTCACCGGCCCCGCCGGTATCCACCCCCTGGCTGATGTGCGGGGACTGGGCGTGGATGACGTTGTTCACCTGCACGGTGCTGGCGGCGAATCCGATCTTCGGGTCGGTGTAACCGATCTCGGTGATGGTGTCGCGGACCAACTTGTCCACCGCCTCGCGGGTGAGGTCGGCTTTGGTGGTGATCTCGCCGGCGACGGTGCAAAGGTCGGTCGTCACCAGCGTCTCGCAGGCGACGCGGCTCATCGGGTCGGCGGCCAGGCAGAAGTCGAGGATGGCGTCGGAGATCTGATCGGCCACCTTGTCCGGGTGGCCCATCGACACGGATTCGCTGGTGAACAGGTAACGACCGGAAGTCACGGCAAACACCTCACACGGATTATCGCCGGCAACGGTGCCGGACTCTTCCTGTTGTATCGACTTTCCGGCCGGCGAACGGGAGCCGGAATGGGGAAAACGGGGCGGAGTAGGTCAGCGGGTGATCTTGCAGTCCGGCAATGCCTTCTGGAGTTCGGCGACCCCGGCGTCCGTCACCTTCGTTCCTTCCAGGTTGAGCTTCTTCAGCTCGCTCAGCCCAACCAAGTGCTTCAATCCGGCGTCCTTCACCTTCGTGTAGGCCAAGTCCAGGCACTCAAGATTCTCAAGCCCGGTCAGATGGGCGAGACCGGCGTCCGTCACGCTCGTGAGCCGCACTGTCAGGTACTTGAGGTTGGTCAGGCCGGCCAACTCTTTTAGCCCGCCGTCCGTCACAATATACGTCAAGTCGAGGTACTTGAGGTTGGTCAGGCCCGCCAGTTCTTTCACCCCGGCATTGCTGACCTGCGTGTTGGTCAGGTTCAGAAACTCAAGACCCTTTAGCGCTGCCAAGTGTTTCAGTCCGGCATCCGAGACGCTGGTGCCTTGGAGGTTGAGGGAAGAGAGCGACTTGAACGCGGCGAGTTGCGCCATCTGCTTGTCGTCCCAGGCGCGGACACTGTGGAAGCTCAGGCCGAACGGTGTGTTTATGGCGGGCACCTGGGGCAGCGTGATTTTGGCCGCCCGTCGGGCTGTTGTATGTCTGGAAGTCGAACCGGAAGCCCGGCACCGCGTCCCGCACTTCGGCCAACTCGCTCCTGAGCCCGAGGATTTCGGTGCCGTTCAACCCCAACCACCCCGAGTACGCCCCCGCTTCTTTCCACGCCTTCACGGCCTCTTCGGGTAGCGGCTTGGGATTGACCTCCTTGACCGGTTGCCGTGGCCGACGGGGTTGAGGCTCGCCCGGAATCGGCGGTGTTTGCGGGTCGTCCTGCGCCGGTGCTACGGCTGCGTCCGGCTTCTTGCCGCATCCGGTCACGACCGCCAGCAGCAACGCCGTGAACAGGATCGCGCGCATCTTCGTATCCTCCGGGTTGTGAACTTCGATAGGATAGGAACCGGCTGGGCAATAGCAACACTTCGCCTTGGCCCACGTGCGGTCGTCGGCGACAATATCCCCGACTCACCCGGAGGACTTCCTATGTCCGCATTGCTCACCCCGCCCATGCCGGTCGCCCTACCCGCGCCGAAACTGCTCTCGGCCGACGAGTTCTTCGAACAGTACGGGGCCGGCGGGTACGAACTGATCGACGGGATCGTCACGGAGGTTTCCATGCCTGGCTTCAAGCACGGAAAGGTCGCGTTGAAACTCAGCCGCGTCGTCGGCGATTTCGTCGAGGCGCACGACCTCGGGCACGCGGCCGGGAACGACACGCTGTTCCAACTGCGGCGCGGGCCGGACACCCTGCGCGGGCCGGATGTCCTGTTCGTGAGCTACGCCAAGCAACCCGCCGACGACGTGCCCGATGGCCCGCTGAAGGTGATTCCGGAACTGGTATTTGAAGTGCGGTCGCCGTCCGACCCGTGGACCGAGGTACTGGAAAAGGTACTCGACTACCTGAAAGCCGGGGTGGCCGTGGTCGTGGTGTTGGACCCGAAGACCTCGACCGCCAGCGTCTTCCGCCCGAACGACTTGCAGGACATTTTCGCCGCCGACCAGACGCTGACGATCCCCGACGTGCTGCCGGGCTTCGCAGTCGCCGTCGGCACGCTGTTCGGGTGAGGATCGCCTTTTAGATTCCCCCCTCACCCCTCCACCTCCGGCGGCCAGCCGTGCGGGAAGTCCCCGTACACCGCGCGGTACGCCCGCACCGTCACCGGCGGCTCCTCCTCCAACGCCGCCGCCACCGCCTCCCGGTGTCCCTCGTCCAAAGACTCCCGCATCGCCGCGATCTCCTCGTCCCGCTTTTGCTCTTCTTGTTCTTCTTCGAATGCCGCCGACGGGTCGTAGCCCTCGAACTCGGACTCGCCCTTCTCCTGCCGCGCCTGCTCGTCGAGTTGCTTCTTGAGCGGTCGGAAGTCCACCAACCCGATGCGGGGGAAGTGGTACTCCCAGTCGTGCCCGCGCGCCTTCAACCGACGGAAGATCATCTCGTACACCGGCCGCAGGTCGGCCCGCTCCGCGACCGCGTGGGTGCCCATGTAAAAGTCCAGGTAGGTGTACCCGCCGTCGCCGATCATCTCCCGCCGCATCTCCTCCATCATCTCGGCCACCTTCGGGTCCATGCCTTCGGTCGGTGGGAACATCCGTGCCATCAGGTCCGGCGGCATCTCCGGTCGTGGGGCCGGCGGCGGGCCGGGCTGCGCGTTCAACACGTCGGCGAGGAAGCCGCCGCTGCCGCGTGCCGACCCCAGGTGCAGCCAGCGGCCGTCCTCGGCGACGACTTCGTGATTGTCCGAGAAGACATCCCACAGGCACAGCCCGACCAACTCCCGGCACTCGCGTTCCGGCTCGACCGGCGACGGTTCGTATTCGGCTTCGATCTCCGCCAAAGTCGGCTCCGGCGGCGGGGGCGGGGCGTCCGGCTTGCGGAGCGGGAAGTTCGCCAAGTTGCGGTGGAAGCGGAGTTGTTCCTCGTACTGTTGCTGCGCCGACGGGTGGCAGACGGCGGTCAGTGGCGACGCCGCCCAACCGTGCGGGGCGAGTTCGGCGAGGACATCCGTGCCGGCCCAGCCGTGCGGAAACAGGGCGGCGAACTCGGCCGTCAGTTCGTCCGGGGTGAACTCCGGCTTGTCGTCGAAGGGGGGCATGGGCACTTCCCGATGCGGATACAGGAGAGGTGGCGACCGAAGGTCCGTGGCGTGGACGAAAGGAGCCGGTGTCGTTCCGCCCGGCGACGACACGGCAACTGATCGTCACCCGAGCGCAGCGACGGGCGGAACGACACCAACAACGGACGCGGCCCCGGCGGGAGAGTGCCGGGGCCGCGCGAGTGTCGAAGGGACTTCGCCGCCGATTACTTCTCGAGTTCCTTCAGCCCGCCCATGTCTCGCTTGTACAGCGGGGTGTGCCGGTAGTAAATCTCGAGCGTTAGCAGCGACATGCAGGTGGTGCCCAGCCGGCCGGTGTTGTTCCCCATCCAGTGGTCGTCCTTGGCCCAACTGCCGTAGTTCTTCGCGTCCTTGGCGTCCTTCACCTGGAGGTCGATCAGCCACTCCCGCATCAGCTCGTTCCACTCCTTCCAGATCGCGCCGTCGTGGAAGTGCATCACCTGGCTGGCGTAGTAGTAGTAGTACATGTCGAACCGCTTGCCCTTGCCGGGCATGATGCTCTTCCGCAGGTAGTCCACGCCGTCGGCCATGCCGGGGTTGTTCGGCCCCCACCCGTCGAGGTAGTAGCGGCAGAGCAGGCCGACGGCGGTGAGGGTCGGGGTGCCCTTCGGCGCGCGGTACCCGTACTTGGCCTTGTTCGACCCCTCGGCGACGCTGTCGAGGAACGACCGCGCCTTGTCCATCACCCGCTTGTCCACGACCATGTCCTTGCACAGCTTGGCGCTCTGGAGCGCCTGGAGCTGCCAGCCGACGATGGACGTGTCGCCGGCCGCATTCGGCTGGTACCCCCAACTGCCGTCCTGCCCCTGGCCCTTCATGATGTAGTTGACGGACTTCTGCGCTGCGTCGAGCAGCTGAGCCTTGTCGCCAGTCATCCCGTACGCCTCGCACAGGGCGACGGAGGCGATGGCGTGGGCGTACATGTTCGACGCGCCGCGGAAGCTGCCGTCCGGCTTCTGCAACCGCAGCAGCGCGATCAGCCCCTTCAGCACCGTCTGCTTGTACTTGATGACCGTCTTCCCGTCGTCGTCTTTCCAGTCGGCGATCTTGTGCGTCTGGCCGGCGGCCAGGAACGGCAGCAGGGCCAAGCCGGTGGCGGCCGCCACGTCGTCGCTCTTGCTCCCGTCCCACTTCCAGGTGCCGTCGTTCTGCTGCTGGGCGGCCAGCCACGCCAGCCCGCGGCCGACGGCCAACTGGGACCCCTTGGAGCCGCCGTTCGCGGTGACCATTTTGTCGCGGCTGGAGGCGCTGCGGCCGCTCAGGGTGGCGTTGTTGAGGCCGCTGCCCAACTGCCCGCCAAGCCCCGCGATACCCGCGCCAGGGGCGTCGATGTTCAGACCCGGATCGATCACGCTGTCGGTCACGTTACCGAGGACGGCGGCCGAGTCCCGGATCAGGTTCGTGTCGGTGTCCGGGCTGCCGATCGGGTCGGCTGTCACCTGCGGGGCTTCGATGGTGACGTTGGCCTCGCGGGGCACTTCGATTGACGTGTCTTGCTCGGTCTCCAGCCCCTCGTTCGTCCTGGTCAAGTCCTGGTTGACGGGCTTGTCTTCCTCGGCCTCCATCGCCAGCGGCGGCGGCGGCTCCAACGGCTTCGCTTCGGCGGTGCCGAACATCTTGCCGAACAGCAAGAAGGTGGCGGCGACGGCCACGTGCAGGGCACCGCTGATGACGCACGCCGGGATGATCTTCTTCAACAGCCGTTCGTTCCCGGTCTCCTCGAAACCGGAGACGAGTTGGATCACCTGCTTGCCGTCTTTCACCGTCAGGTCCGGCGCGGCGGCCCCGTCGGCCGGTTTGGGTTTCTTGCTCATGATTCCGACTCCTGCCGCGTGAAGCGGCGAAACGTTGGGATGTGTGGTGCCGTCACCGGGTGTCGCGAGAAGACCTGTTGGCGCGGCCGGCGGTGCGAGACTCCGCCGGCCGCGGTGAATTCGCCGTCAGCCGGACGGCGGGTTCGGGGGGACCGAGCCCTCGTCGGCCGGCCCGAACGGGTTGACCTGGGTGTCCGCGATGGCCTTGCGGGAGGCCCGGTCGCTGGACCGGAACCACCACATCAGACCCAGGAAGAGGGCGGTGAGCAGGCCGAGGCCGATGAGAATGCTGGGCAGGAACACCGTCCGCCAGTTCTGCCCGCCGTCCAGGTCCGGTTTGGCGGCGGGGGTGATGGTCCGCCCGATGGTCATGGGGGCGAACCGGACGACCGGTTTGTCGTTCGCCCCAGTCTCCTGCGTCTCGTACCGGATCACCTTCAGGAAATACCCGGCGACGGTGACGGTCTTCGACGGCTTCAGTTCCGGCGACGGGGCGAGGTCCGGGGGCAGTTCGGTGAACACGAAGCACACCGCCTCGTCCCGCTCCGGGTGGAGCACCCACGCCTCGTACAGGTCCGTCACCCCGGCGGCGGCCAGGTCCGGCGGCACGGGCACCCGGACGATCCGCTTCAACTGGCCGGTGGTTTTCAGCAGTTTGAAGCGGAAATCGGGCCGCTCCATCCGCAGTCGCTGTTCCGGCGGCATCCCCGGCACGGTGGACGGCACGCTCGCCATCTTGCGGCGGAGCAGTTCCGTGACGGGCACGTCCTCGGCGGCGGCCGCCAACTCGCGGCCCTCGAACTGGCGGGCGTGCCGGACCAAGTCCTCGTAGGCCGTCGCTTCCGCGAAGCGGTCGCCGTCCTGGAGGGAGACGAAGTCGCGGATGCCGTTGAATAGCAGCCGCTCGCCGTCGAACTCGAACTTCGATTTCGGCGTGGCGACGGCGAACGTCGGGGCGACCAGGAGCGGGGCGAACCGGTCCGCGACGGCCGCGGCGGGGAGAGTGCTGCCGTCGCGATACCGGACCACCTTCAGGAAGTAGGCGGCGAACGTCGCCCGCGGCCCGGTCGGCGACTGGTCCCCTTCGGTGAACCCTTTGGGCAGCCGCGAAATGACGACGTACACCGGGTTCGGCTGGTCCGCCGGGAAGGCTTTCACCTCATACAGGTTGTCGATTCCCGCTCCCGCCACGTCCGGCGGCGGGGCGAGCCGGGTGATGCGAGACAGGCGGGCGGAGAACTTCAGCAGACGGAAGCGAAACTCCGGCGTGGCAATGGAGGCCGGGTCGGTGTCGCTCTTGCGGAACGGGTCGGCGGCGGCGGGGAACTCCTCGGCCTTCGCGGTCAGCGCGTCGAGCGAGAAATGCCGCCCGTGCAGTAAGAGGGCCGAGAGCGCCTGCCCGCCGGGGGTGTCGGACTGACCCATCTCGGCGAAGTCGGCGACCTTGCCGCTGACGGTCTTCGGGTCGAATTCGACCGAGGCCGGCGGGCCGCCCGGTTCCGGCGGTTGGGCCGAGCCGGCCGGAGTGGAAACGGCCAGTCCCGCGACCACCAAAATGACGGCCCACCACCCGCCGAAGTGGGCGGCGCGAGCGGCCGAGCTGGGGGGAGTGACTGGCATGGTGGCACCTTGGGTTCCAGGAGTTGGACGGTTCCCAACAATCCGGGGTTCCCTTTTTCCACGATACCCGATTGCGGGCCGGGTGTTGCGCGGAAAATGCCCGTGCCGTCACCCTCACTTCGGCCCGGTGGCGAGGGGCATCGGGATCACCTTTTGGAACCCGGCCCGCTTGGCGTCGTCCACGAAGCGGATGACGAGTTCGTACCGCACCTCGTCCTCGAACTGGAACTCCAGCTTCGGCAACGGCAACTTCTCCACACCCGTCGGCAGGTCGGCGTTGGCGGCCTTGGCCGCGTCCATAATCTTCCGCAGTTCGTACACCATCACGTCGGTGTTCACCAGGGTGCCGCCGGCGGACGACGAGACGAGCGGAGCGGGTTGCCCGTTCGCGTCTTTCTTGTCCTCCGAAACGGCGATCCGTCGCCGCGGCGGGACGCCGTCGAGGACGAGGGTGAAGTCGATGGTGGTGCCGACCAGCCGCACCTCGCCGACGTGCTTCACCTCCTGGACCGGGTTCAGGCTGACCACGTCCGGCGTGCTGTTCCCCTCGCGGGGGAGCAGGAGGGCGAGTTGCCCCTCCGTCGGGCCGGACTTGAAGGTGAGGATGAAGAACGCCATCAACTGGAACGACATGTCCAGCATCGGGGTGATGGGCAGTTCCGGTTCGGTCGGGTTGTCCTGCATCCGCTTCCGGCGTCGAAACATGTTCGGTCTCCCGCGCGACGAAGGCGGCGGATGGGGTTACCCGCGGATGGCCCGCAGCTGGACGTCCTCGAACCCGGCCTGATTGATCTTCAGCATGGCGTCGTAGATCTGGCGGAACGGCACGTCCTTGTCCACCCGCAGGATGACGGCCACCCGCGTCTTCCGTCGGCCGGGGTCGGCGTTCGGGTCGGCGTACTTGCCGACGCCGTGCTTCTCGGCCTCGGCCTTGAGCTTCTCGAACAGGTCGGTCGGCCCCTGGATCGGCCGCGCCCCGCTGCCGGTGGACAGGGACCACTTGCCGACGCCGAGGGGGCGGGCCGGATCGGCCGGGTCACCCCGCTGGGGGCTGGCCATCTCGACCAAGAGCTGCACGTCGATGGACTTGTCCGGGGCCATCGCCTGAACGGCTTTGGGCAGTTTCACCGCCGCGTTCTTCTGGAACTTGTCGAAGTTGGCGGTGAGCATGAAGAACATGACCAGCTGCAACACGAGGTCGAGCAGTGGGGTCAGGTCCGGTTCGCACTTTTCGCTGGTCGCGTGACCGCTCATGGCCGCACTTCGCTAAGAGGTTGGAAGTCGAGTCTGCACGGGCGGGTCCGTCTTCGGGAGGGCGAGGCTCCCGCCGAGCCGTCTGGATGCGGCTCGGCGGGAGCCTCGCACTCCCGAAGATGCGGTCACGCTCGCGGCGGGGCCGCCGGGGCCGGAGCCCCCGGCCCCGGCGGGGCCTTCTTCGAGTTGTGGTACATCTGCGTCAGCAGATCTTCGGCGACGTGGCCGACGTCCATTGACACCTGGGTGATGCGGTTGCGGAAGAACGTGTTCAGGGCGATGGCCGGGAGCGCGATGGCCACCCCGACCAGCGTCACCGCCAGGGCGTGCGAGATGCCGTTGGCCAGCTTGGACGCCGGCGGGTTCTCCCCTTTGCTCAGTTCCATGAACGCGTCGATCATCCCGTACACCGTGCCGACCAGACCGAGGAGCGGCCCCAGGGTGGCGATGACGGCGGTGTAGTTGTTCTTCTGGTCCTTGTCCGACTTGATGGATTCCAGCTTGTTCAGGGCCGCCTCGCGGGCGTCCTCAAGGCCGTACTGCAACCGGCCCATTCCGGCCGTCAGCACGCGACCGAGGAAGGACGGGTCCTCCTTGGCCATCTCGAACGCCTCCTTGAACTTCCGCTTGTTGACGATGTCGGTGAACTCGTCCACGAACCCCGGCGGGATGGCGGCGGTGCCGCGGAGGTCGAGGGCCAGCAGCACGACCAATGCGACCAGCCACAGGGACGTGGGCAGCAGCACGATCCAGAAGAAGCCGACCGACTGGACGATGTGGATGAAGATGGTGAACGGGCTGTTCCCGCCGGCCGTGTCATCGACCGGGGCCGCCGCTTCGCCGCCTTCCTGGGCGAACCCGACGGCCGGGAACAGGAGGGTCACCACCGCCGCGATCATCACCGTGAGGCAGACGCGGCCGCTGGGCGACCGCCACAAGAGGGAGAAGCTCATATAGGGGTCCGATGTGGGTCGACGGGTCGTCGCGTGAGTCCGCCGGAACAGCCGCGGCCGGCGGGCGCGGGGAACCAGTCGGAGATGATACACTTTAAATGGAAAAATCAGGGGCGTCCAACTTCAAGGCGAAAATGAAACGAGATTCGGGCGCACCCTACCAGTAGGACGCGACCGCCGGCGTTGAAGTTCCGCATACAATTGACTCCATTCCGCCCCGCCGAGAAACCCGACACGGCAGACCGCCGGTTCTACCCAATATGACCAGTACACCCACCCTCGTTCCGCTCCCCCTCGCCGGCCCGAAGATCGACTACGAGTTGATCCTCGACTGCGTCCACTGCGGTCTCTGCACCGCCGCTTGCCCCACCTACGTCGAGACCGGCAACGAGGCCGCCAGTCCCCGCGGCCGCATCTACCTGATGCGGCAAGTGATCGACGGCAAGTTGGACCTCGACGACACCGTGAAGGGCCACCTGGACTCGTGCCTGAACTGCCGGGCGTGCGAAACCGCGTGCCCGTCCGGGGTCCAATACGGCCGCCTGATCGAGCCGTTCCGCGAACACATGGAGCACCTGGAACCGGGCCGCACCGCCGCCCCGCTCAGCCGCATTCAGCGGTGGATGCTGTTCCGGATTTTCCCCTCCCGTCGGCGGACCCGGCTGGCCCTGGCCGGTGCCCGCTTCGCCCAGTGGACCGGCCTCGACTGGCTGGCCCGCAAGACGGTCATCCCGCTGTTGCCCAAGAAACTGAAGGCGATGCACGGGATGCTGCCGCCGCTCAAAGCGCACTACGGCAGCCTGCCGGAGGTGCTCCCCGCCATCGGCCCGAAGCGGGCGCGGGTGGCGCTGGTGCTGGGGTGCGTGGCCGACGCCCTGTACCCGCGCACCAACTACAACACGGCGATGGTGCTGCAAGCGAACGGGTGCGAGGTGTGGATCCCCCGCGCGCAGCAGTGCTGCGGCGCGCTGCACTACCACTCCGGCATGGAGGACACGGCCCGCGAGTTGGCCGCCGCCAACTGTGCCACGTTCGGGGTGAACTCGCCGGAGTGGGCCGGCGTGGACGCGGTCATCACGAACGCGGCCGGGTGCGGGGCCATGCTGAAGGACTACGCGCACATGATGGCCGGCACCCCGCACGCGGAAGCGGCCGCCGCCCTGCAAGGCAAGGTGCGGGACGTCTCCGAGTTCCTGTACGACCTCGGCCTCGTCCGTCCGACGCACCCGCTGCCGATCACGGCCACCTACCACGACGCCTGCCACCTGCGGCACGCGCAGCAGATTCAGAAGCAACCCCGAGCGCTGCTGGAAATGATCCCCGGCCTGAAACTGGTGCCGCTAGATGAAACCGAACTGTGCTGCGGGGCGGCCGGCAGTTACAACCTGACCCAGCCGGAGATGGCGGCGAAGCTCGGCGACCGCAAGGCGGCGAACATTCGGGCGACGGGGGCGAAAGCCCTGTTCACCGGAAACGTCGGCTGCCTGATGCAGATTTACAAACATCTGAAGGCGGTCGCCCCGGACATCTGGTGCGCCCATCCGGTCGATGCCCTGTGGGCCAGCTACAGCGGTACAATCCCGAAGGAACTTCGCGGCTAACCCCGGAGGCGATTCGCATGAAGACGCTCACCGTCACCCTGCCGGCCGAGTACGCCGAGTGGCTGGACGCCCGCGTCGCCGCCGGCGACTGGCCGACCCTGGACGCCGCCGTGCTGTCGGCGGTGGACGCGATGAAGACCGAGTGCGAGAGCGTCGCACCGGGCGAGATCGACGAACGAATGGACCGTCTCGTTCAAGAAGCCATCGATTCCGCGAATGTCGGGGACGCGGTGGACGGCGAAGAGTTCATGGCCGAGTTGATCGGCCAACTTTCGGAGCCGGTGGCACGTTGTTGACCCGTGTTTTGTTGCGACATTCGTTTTCCGGCCTGAAGGGCCGGAAGGATGGTGACGGCCGCCGACAGATTGACGACTCCCTCTTCGACACCCCCTGACGCCGCACCATGATCGCCTTCACTGTGAATCTGCCGCCGGAGTTGGCCCGGTTCGTCGCCGAGTCCGTGGCGGACGGCTCGTGGGCCACCGCCGATGACCTGTTCGCCCACGCCCTGACCCTGGCCCGCGCGGCCCCGGTGCCGGCCGCCCCGCCGCCGGATGTCCGCAAGACGCCGCCGTCGGGCAGCATGCCGGTGGTGGACATGACCCGGCAGACGTTCGACAGCAGTAGTTTCATGGGCGAACTGACACGCAAACTGCACGGCGGCAAGAAGTGACCCCCACGGGCAGGGCTTCCAAGGTGTCGTGCCAACCCGTTGAGCGGATTGTTCGGCCCGGATTTCGCACCTCCGGTGCGAAATCCGAGAAAAACCAAGGAAAAAGCCACCTTGGAAGCCCTGCCCCCACGGGTCACGGCCGGCGGATCGCGGGTTTGAGCGCCCACGCCTGCCGCTTGGCCAGGGCCATCATCTCCGGGGCGCGGAAGTCGGGCGGGAAGATGACCCACCCCCACAACTTCGGGTTGTCGTCCTGGACGTGCTTCGCCGTCAGCAGCGGGGTCGGCGTCAATTCGATTTTGTCCGGGACCGGCTTCCCGTCGCACCGCGCCAGCACCACTTTAGCCAGTGCCGCCAAGTACGCCTCTGGGGAGACGGCAGTACTCCCCAACCAGATGGCGCTCGGCACGCGGCCATGCTTGCGAAGGTAGTCGCCCACGTCGGCGGCGGTGCGGGTGAACTGGCTGGCGTCGGTGGTCACGACGGCCGGCATCCTCGGCGCGGCGACGGTCGGCCCGAACGGCGTCGCCGTGAGCGTCACCCCCTTCGGGTTCTGACCCACGGCGAACTCGTTCAGCAGGAACAGCACCTCGCTCGGTGTCAGCGTGTAGTCGCCGTGCCGCTGGCAGTCGATGCCCTTGGCCACCGCGGCCGCGACGGTCTTGATTTCCGCTGCCGTGAAGGTCTTGCCCGCCGCCCGGTCGCGGTAAAGTTCGGCCGCCTCCGTAGCGGTGACGAACTGGACGTCCGCGAACCGCTTCAGGAACCCGATGTACTCGAAGAACGACTGGTACGCGACCCGCGACTGCTCGGCCGTCTTCGCCACCGGCTTCCGCCACTTCTCGCGCGGCGGGTTCGCCCCCTTCTCGAAGTTGGCCCCGTCCCAGAACTGGTCGTGGACGAACTCGCACGGGTGGTTGTAGACGCTGACGAGGCCGCCGCCCTCGGCGAGCAACTTCGCGCGGACTTCGGCGAACCGGTCCTGGGCCGCCTTCACGTCCTTGTCGCCACCGAGGTCGGTGCGGAGGGTGTCGGCGTGGTCGTAGACGGTGAACACGCCGCCGTAGAAGATCGGGCGGCGGTCGATGCCGACGTGCCGGCCGGAGTCGAGGTACACCGGCATCTTCCACCGCCGCATCGCCCCGTACACCTGCGGCCCCCACGAACTGCCCGGCTGACCGTAGCAACTGGGGGTCTGGCCGAAGATGCGTTTCACGTCGTCGTACCCCGGCTTCTCCCGCCGGTCGAACTCCGCCACGCCTTCGTCCCAGCCGAGTGCCGAGAGGTACATGGCCGGCGTCGGTTGGACGCTGTGGAAGTTCGAGTGGTAGCCGATCTCGTGCTTCTTCAGCGCCGCGATCACGTCCGTCCGGTCGCGTCTCTCCAGCGTGCGGGCTTTCTCACCGACGACCTTGAAGGTCGCGCGGATGCCGGTCTTCGTCAGCCACTCGGCGACCTTCAAAGTGGCGTCGTCGCTGGCCGGCAGCAGGTAGTCCTCGGTGTCGAACCAGAGGACGACGGAGACGACCGGCTTCGGGTCGGCCGCCGCCGTCGGTCCGACCAACCAGACGAGCGCGACCGCCGTGAGCGTGCGGAGCATGAGAGACCTCCGGGAGCGGATGAGCGGCCATCTTACCCGAAACCGTGCGGGTGTTCTTCCGGGAGTGTCGGCGGAGCCGGCCATCCGGTATAATTGGTCGTCGCGTTTCCCCTCCGACGGGCGCACCAGATGCCGCAGAAAGTGATCCTCATCGCCGACCCCGGAATCGACACCGCGTTCGCCGTGGCGCTCGCCTTCCACGACCCGACCCTGGACGTGATCGGCCTGCTGCCGACCGCCGGGAACGTGTCGGCGGCCCAGGCGACGGCGAACATCAACATTCTCATCGACTACCTGGACCCGCCCCGCTGGCCGAAGACGGCGACCGCCCTGCCGGTCGAGTTCGACACCGACGGCACCGCCATCCACGGGACCGACGGCCTCGGCAACGTGAACCTGCCGGCCCGCACCCGCCACCAGAATCACCCGGCGGACAAGGTGCTGGTGGAGCTGCTCCGCGAACACGCCAACGAGGCGGTCGTCGTCTGCCTCGGCCCGGCCACCGTCGTCGCGCGGGCGCTCGACCGCGACTCGGACGTCGGCCCGCTGATGGAGAAACTGGTACTCGTCGGCGGCTGCTGGAAGGAGCCGGGCAACGCCGGCCCGGCGGCCGAGTTCCACTTCTACCTCGACCCGGACGCGGCGCAACGGTGCCTGCGAGCGAACCTGGACCCGCTGATCGTCCCGCTGGACGTGACCCGCCGACTGGTACTGTCCCCGTCCGAGTTACTGAACCTGCCGAACCCGGAGTCGGGCACCTGCCAGTTCCTGCGGAAGATCGTCCCGTTCGGCATCCGCGCCAGCATGAACCGGTACGGCATCGAGGGGTTCCACCTGAAGGACGTGCTGGGGGTGGCGGCGGTCGCGCTGCCGGGGTGCGTCAGCACCGAACACCGGTCGGCGGACGTGGAGACCAAGGGCGAACTGACGCGGGGGATGCTGGTGGTGGACGGCCGGAAGGAGCCGGCCCACCCGCCGAACGCGCTGATCGGCGTCGAGGCCGCCATCGGCGAGATCCGCCAGTACATCGACCGCGTGCTGCGACTGGCCCCGTGACCGGCTTACCACTCGCGCTCCATCATGTTCACGATCTGCCGGGCCAAGTGATCGAGGGCCATCTTGTTCGCGGTGACGTTGCTTTCGCCCAGTTCCACCAGCGCGCGGCCGGTGGCGACGATCGGCACCGGGCGGACGGCGTCGTTCGGAGCGTCCGGCGGGGGCGGCTCGCGGCTCGGGTCGAACGCCGCCGGCGGCGCGGGGTCGGCCTTCGCCTTCGGGTTGGTCAGCACGTCCCCGCTCCGCAGGTCCCGCCACACCACCTCGGCGACGATGGTGATCTCCGCCTCCCGCGTCAGGTTCTGCTGGTTGCGGTTCACCACGTTCTTCGTGATCCGGGTGATCGTGCCGATGAGTTCGGTGTCGGCGGCGGCGCGGTCGGACGTGACTCGCATGGGCGACTTGCGGACGGACAGCTCGCGGACGACGGCCTCCGTCAGGTCGCGGTCGAGGAACCGGTCCGGGGTGGTGACGAACGCATTCAGCTTGAACGCCGGGACGTACACCGTGCGGATGTTCGGGTCGAACGGCGGCTCGGTCGTGTACCCGAAGATGCGGAGCGGCCCCTGGCAGCCGACGGCGACCCCGGCGAAGACGACCAACAGGACGGCGGTGAGTCGCATGAGTCAGGCTCCGGCGCGGAAGGCGACGGTTTAAGTCGGTCCGTCTCGCCGAGACGGACCTGCCAAAGTTGTCCGGTTCGGCGAACCGGACCTACTCCAAGGTTCCCCACTCGGTCACATCCCGTCCGGGCCGGCCCGCAGGGGCGACCCCTTCGGACCGCTCAGCGGCACCGTCCGCGGGTCGCCGGTGGTGCGGTCGCCGTTGAACAGCCCGTCGATGTTCTCGTTCACCCGGTCCCAGGTGCTGGCCGGCTTGTCGCCGTCGGCCGCCCGCTGCTTGCGAATCCCTTCGATCTCCCGCAGTCGCTCCTCCGACTTCTTGGCGTGCGGGCTGCCGGCATACCGACGGGTGACCATGTCGTAGTAGAAGAAGGCCGAGCCGGGGCGGCTGGTCCGCATGTAGTACTCGCCCATCTCGAAGTCCTTCTCCGCCTGCTGGTAGCGGATGGCCATCTTCTGCTTCAGCAGGAAGGCGGCCTTCTCCTTGTCGTCGCGGTACTCCGGGTCGGTCGCCTCGATGTGGTGGACCAGTTGCAGCGCCTCGGCCGCCTTGGTGCCGTCGTACACCGCCCCGCCGGTGCTGTTGTTCTTGCTGATGACGGCGTACTTCAGGGCCTCGGCGCGGAACGGGCTGTCCTTGTGGAACTCGGCGAGCTGGCTGAACAGGTGGTCGGACTCGTCGAACCGTTTGCGGGCGTAGTGCAGGTACCCGGCCCAGAACAGCGCCCAGTCGGCGACACTGGAGTAGGGGGCGTTGGTGGCGATGTTCTCCAGCGTCTTCACCAACTCCCCTTCCTGGTCGATGAACGGGCGGGTGGTGTCGAAGGCGTCGGGCAGCTTCGGCAGCCGCACCCACTGCTTGCCGGACTCCGACTGCTCGATGTCCGCGATCGCCTCCTCCAGCCACCGCTTGGCGATGTCGGCCATCCGCCGGGCCGACTGCTCGGTGTAGGTGCCGACGGTGAAGTCCTTCAACAGCCGGTTGTACGCGCTCACCGCCTGCGGCAGCTTGTTCCGCATCCGCAGGCACTCGCCCTCCATGAACCGGCTCTTCTCCAGGACCGACGCCGAGTTGTACGTGTTCTCGGCCAGGTCCGCGTACACCTCTTGGGCGGCCGGGTAGTTCTCGGCGGCGAACAGCTCGTCCGCCCGGCTCAACTTGGCCTCCGATTCCGGGTCGTGATACGAGGTGGTGATGACCGACCGCACCGACTCGTACGCACGGTCGGCGAAGCTCTTCTTCTTCGAGCCGGTGCCGTTGCAGCCGACGGCGGCCGTGGCGAGCAACAAGACGGCGATTCGGGCGGGGATCATTCTCAGGCTCCCGGTGGTCGAAGAGAAGCTCACGTCCCGTCCAGGTAGCTCAGCATCCGCGGGCGGCGGCCGAGGACGAACCCGACCGTCTGCCCGAGCACCTGCCGCACCTCCCGGCGGACGGCCGGCGGGAGGGGGGACACGGGTTCGCGGGGGGCCGTCGAGTCCGGACGGAGCGCCTTCAGCGCGGCCCACGCGGGGGCGGAGAGCGGTCGGCGGTCGCGGGCCGCGGGCTGGCAACTCGGGCACACCACCCCGCCGGCGTCGGGGCTGTAAGCGACCCGATCCGACTCAGATGGCGGCACGGGCAACCCCCGCGCGCACACGGCACACTCGTCGAGTTGCGGCGAATACCCGAGTTCGTGCAGCCAGACAAGCTCAAATGCGGAGACCAGTTCACCGGTTCCCAATTCCCTTGGGGAGTCTTCGCGGATTCCCCCCTCCCCCGGCGGGAGGGGGGAGGGGGAATGCTTTCCACCTCCCCTCGTTGATGAAGGGTTCCCCACTCCCCCGCTGCTCTCCGAGGGGGGGAGGGGAGCAAGACGCCGCAGCACCCCCAGGGCCGCGTCGAACAGGGCCGGGTGCGGGTCGTAGTCTTGCGTGCCGTCGGACAGCAGTTCGGCGACGTAGTAGCCGACGTTCAGCGCGGCAAGGTCGGTGCGGAGGTGCGGGAACCGCTCGGCGACGCGGGCCTCGATCAGCAGGTCCAGCCCGCCGTGCCCCTTCCGCAGGAAGACGATGTTGCAGACGGTGAGTAAGTCGAAGGCGATCTCGAAGTTCGACCGCAGCCGGCGGCCGCCCTTGGCCAGCCCGCGGACCTTGCCGAACTCGCGGGTGAACAGGGTGGTGATGCGGGACGTTTCGGACCAGTCCGTCCCGCGGACGACGAGGGCGAGTGCTTGTTCGGACATGTCGCCACCGTTTCACGTTGTAGTAGACCGAACGCCCGACGCGAGCGGCTCGAGAAATGCGTGGCTGTGTGTCGCCGTCGCCACGGCGTCGTGACTGTGGCGGCTGAGTTCGACCGACGCCAGGCCGTCGAACCCGATCTCCTTCAGCGCCGCGAACACGTCGGCGAAGTCCACCACACCCTCGCCGAACTTCAGGTGATCGTGGACGCCCGGCTTCATGTCGTCGAGGTGGACGTTCCACAGCCAGTCTTTCCACCGGCGGATGTGGTCGCCGACCGGCACCTCACCCAGGCAGACGAGGTGCCCCACGTCCAGCGTCAGCCCGAAGCACGGGTGGTTCACCTTCGCGTGCAACTCGGCGAACTGGTCCATCGTGTCGATGAACATGCCCGGCTCCGGCTCGAAGGCGAGGCGGGTGCCGCACGCACTGGCGGTGTCCGCGAGGGATTTGCACTCTCCGACCAGGCGGTTCATCAGGATCGCGAAAGACTCGTCGGAGGTGGGCGTGCCAGACCAGAACGACACGGTCGGAGCGGCGAGCGGGACCGCCAAGCGGGTGATGAGGCGAAGGAACCGTGAGCGGCGGTGCCGGTCGTGTTCATCCGGAGAGAGGAGCGTCGGCTGATGTTTGCGCCTCGCATCCAGGACGAACCGCGCGCCGGTCTCGATGACGCACGTCAAGTTGCGGCTCTGCAACTGCTCCGCGACCGCCTTCGCCTCGTCGTAAAATGCGGCCGCGTCCGGGTCGAGGTGGTTCACGTCCGGGGTCAGCGCGACGCCGCCGTAGCCCCGGTCGGCAATGATGTCGATGGCGTCGGCGAGCCGGTGGTGGGCGAACCCGTTGGTGTTGTAGCCGAGGATCATGACGCCACCGCCAGCAGGGATTCGATCATGGCCACGAGCGCGCCGAGCAGCCTGTCGGGCGGGTTGGCAAAGAACTCGTTCTTGTCGTGGATGAGTACGGTCCCTTCCAGCTTCATAAGCCGCCATGCCCCGCCGGTCGTCACCCCGCCGTACACGAACGGCCGGTCCAGCTTCGCGTTCCGGTTGAACCGCTGGAGACCGACCATACCTGCGATGCACTGCCCGTACCCGTTCATCAAGTCATCCTTCTTCGCTTCGATCACGACCACGAGCGGGGCCGTCGGGAGAGGCAGTTGTGGCCCCAATCCGAATAGGAAGTCGCAGTACCCGGTGAGTTTGGCGGCTTCGTCCGCGACGAACTCGTTTCCCGAGTACATGTTGACGCGATCCTCGTACCGCGCCCAGATGTCACTCAGGACGGGGGCGATTAGCAGTTCCGATTTGGCCTTCTCGCCGGCGTTGCCGACGGCCATCTTGGCGTAGCGCGGGGCGATGGCCTGATAGGCCGCCGACGGGGCGACCGGTGGGGCCGCGCCGAACAGGTCCGCCGTCGTTTGTGTCAGGCCGAAGTGGGACACCACGTCGGGGTACTTGAAATCGCGGAATGCCATGCGTGCGCCTCCATCGGGGTGAGGTCATTCTACCCGACCGTCACCCACTTCTCCGCCCGGTGGCTGGC
>JBBRUO010000028.1:0-20677 GCA_038247725.1 Gemmatales bacterium | reverse complement strand
GAGTTGGACGCCCCCGCCGGCCTGCCCGACGGTACCCGCGTCCGGTTCGTCCCCGACACCGCCGACCTCGGCCCGCCACCCGACACCCACGACCGCGCCACCGAACTGGCCATCCTGCGGGACGCGCTCGAGGACGTGAAGGCGGGGCGCGGGCGGCCGTTTCGCGAAGTGATGGCGGAGATCGAGGCCGAGTTCAAGTTGCCGCCCATCGCCGGGGAGTAACGAATGAACTTCGTCGTCCTCACCTACCGCCGCGCCGATCACGACATCCGCGCGGCCGTGCTTTGGATGGCGGAGAACCTGTCGCCACGGGTCGCGCGGTCGTGGCATGCCGGACTGATCGCCGCCGTGGCGTCGTTGGAAGCGAACCCGGAACGCTGCCCGCTCGCCGACGAGGCAGGGGAACTGGGTGTCGAACTTCGCGAGTTGGTGCATCGCCGCCGGAGAACCGCGTACCGCATTCTGTTCACCATCGCCGGCGACACGGTGAACGTCATCCGGGTCCGTCACACGGCGCAGGACCGGCTGACCGACGCCGACATTTGAGACTCACGCCCCGGCCTTCGTCCACACCGGCAGGCTCACCCGCTTCGACTCCCGCACCGCCGTCGGGTTCAGCGTGTCCTGCCCCCACGCCACCGCGAGCGGCAGCTTGGCGTAATCCACCACGCACCCGTCGCGGGTATACGTACTGATGTCGTGGGTGCTGCCCATGAAGATGCACTCGGCCGGGCACGGGTCCACGCACAGCGCGCAGAACATGCACTTCGTGTAATCGATGGCGAACCCCGTCACCACGAACCCCTTCGCCGGCAGGGCCGCCTTCTCCTTGTCGATGTAGATGCAGTCCACCGGGCAGGCGCGGGCACACTTGTCGCAGCCGATGCACGCGGTCAGGTCGAACCGGTGGAACCCGCGGTACCGGGGGCGGATCGGCACCGGCTTCTCCGGGTACTCGAAATACTGCGTGAACGCCCGCCGCCGGTAACTCTGGGCGAACGACCACAGGGTGACGTACAGGCCGTGGGCGATGCTGCCGACGGCGCGCCGCACGTTGCCGAGCCAACTGAGCATGGGGTGGTTCTCCGCCAGGGTGTGTGGGTATCCTATCACCCCCGACACCGCCTGGGAGGAACCGGCATGGCCCTGTGGCTGTTCAAACAGGAACCCGACTGTTACGCCTACTCGCAACTGGAAGTCGATGGGAGTACGATGTGGGACGGCGTGGGCAACCCGCTGGCGCTCAAACACCTGCGGGCGTGCGCCGCCGGCGACCTGGCTTTCTACTACCACACCGGGAGCGAGAAGGCCGTCGTCGGGGTGATGGAAGTGACCGGCCTGCCGGTCCCCGACGCCGACGACCCGAAGCGCGTGGCCGTGCCGGTCAAGCCACTCCGCCGGTTGGCCAAGCCGGTGACACTGGCCGCGATCAAAGCCGACGCCGCCTTCGCCGCGTGGGAGTTGGTGAGGCAGGCCCGGCTGTCGGTGATGCCGGTGCCGCCGGACCTGTGGGCGAAGGTCGAGGCGCTGGCGGCGGGCACGACGGCCGTGGCCGAGTCGGAACCGAAGCCGATTGCGAAGAAGGCGGCCGAGACGAAGAAGTGACCGGCGCGGCTCAGGAACCCGCAGTGCCGACAGCGGAGCCAGCCAGGGAGTCGCCATGAAAGATTCACGCCGTTCCCGTCTCGCCGCGCCCGCCACCGGCTTCCGCCGGCGGGTGGTGTTGGCCGTCGCCGTGATCGCGGCCGGTGCCGTCGCGTACTGGCAGTGGGGTTCCGCTCCGGATCGACGGGACGAGGCGCTGACGCTGGCGAAGCACGGGCGACTGGCCGAGGCGGAACCGCTCTTGCTCGCGGCGCTGGAACGCGATGGGAGTGACGCCGAAGTCGTCGCGGCCCTGGCATTCGTCAAATTGGGTGGCACCGACGCCGCGTCCGCCGAACAGTACCTCACCCGCTGGAGTGAGCTGCGCCCCGCCGAGGCGCGGCCGCTTCACCTCCGCATGGACCTGCGGCACCGCACCGCGCGCGGGATGGTGCTCCACGCCGACCGAATCCGGGAGATGGAATCGGCACTGGCGGACGGCCGGCGGGTGCTGGAACTCGACCCCGCCAACGACGCCGTTCGCCGCGAGGTCGCGTGGCTGGCGCTGCAAGTCGGGCAGTACCTCGACGCCGAGGCCGAGTGCCGGCGGTGCCTCACGGTCGCCCCTTTCGACGGCTGGCTGAACTACCTCCTCGCCAAGATTTGCCACGGCCAGGGGAAACGGGCCGAAGCCGAAGCGGCGGTCGATCCGGTGGTGCGGGCACAACCGCGGTTCACCGACGCGCTGATCCTTCGGGCGATCCTGCACCACGAGGCCGAACACCCGGAGAAGGCCGTCCCGTTGTTGCGGCAGGCACTCGCCCTGAACGGCAGCCCTCGCCGCGAGTGCCTGTACCGCCTCGGGCTGGCGCTGGCCGCGACCGGGCAGGCCGACGAGGCGCGGAAGGCGCTGGCCGAAGTGGAACTGTTGAACCTCACCGGGGCGGTCGCCAACGATCACTTTCCGAACAACCCGGCGATGCGGGTGCAGATCGCGGAAGCGATGCTCGGCGTCGGCCGGCTGGCGGACGCGAACGCCGAACTCGACGCGATTCTCGCGGAAGTCCCCGATTTCGCCCCGGCCCATCGCGTGAAGGCCGACTACTACGACCGCGTCGGCCAGCCCACTGAGGCGGCCGCACACCGCCGCCGCGCCAGGCTGGAGTTGCCATGACTATTCCCCGCCAAGCGCGGATCGCCGGCGTCGTCGCGGTCCTCGTCGGGCTGATCGGCGGGGCCGTCTACGTCGCCACGCGAAAGACCGACACACCTGCGCCCCCCGCCCCGACCGACCTCGGCCCGGACCCCGGTGAACCGTGGTTCGTGGACGTGACGCGAGACGCCGGCATCGGCTTCGTCCACTTCGACCCGACCACCGAGTCGCACTTCATCCAGGAGACGATGGGCAGCGGCCTCGGCTGGATCGACTTCGACGCCGACGGCTGGCCGGACCTGTTCTGCATTCAAGACGCGCCCGTCCGACCGACCCCCGCCATCCCGCCGACGAGTAACCGACTGTACCGCAACAACCGCGACGGCACCGTCACCGATGTCACCGAGAAGGCCGGACTCGTCCGCACCGGGTTCGGTCAGGGGTGCGCCGTCGGGGACTTCGACAACGACGGGTTCGACGACCTGGCCGTGACGGACCTGGGCGGGCTGGTGCTGTACCGCAACAACGGGAATGGCACCTTCGCCGACGTGACGGCGACCGCGAAACTGGCCAACCCGCACTGGGGCACGAGCTGCGCGTGGGGCGACTTCGACGGCGACGGGTTGCTCGACCTGTACGTCTGCAACTACGTCGAAGTCGATGTGAATCACTACCCGGTGTGCGAACGGGAAGGGAAGCCCTTTATCTGCCCGCCGACGAGTTTCCCGCACACCCGCCACCGGCTGTTCCACAACAACGGGAACGGCACCTTCACGGACGCGACGGTCGCCGCCGGCATCGCGGCGGCCCCGCCGGCTCCCGGCCTGGGTGTCGTGACGACGGACCTGGACGGCGACGGCCGGCTCGACATCTACGTCGCCAACGACTTGAAGCCGCAATACCTGTTCCACAACCAGGGGGGCGGGCGGTTCGTCGAGAAGGGGCTGCTCTCCGGGGCCGGGCTGGGTCTGTCCGGGCAGGCGGTGTCCGGTATGGGGGTGGAAGCGTTCGACGTGGACGGCACCGGCCGCCCGTCGCTGTTCGTCACCAACTTCCAGAATCAGCCGAACGTCCTCTTCCGGAACCGTGGCAACGGCCGGTTTTCGGAGGCGGCACAAGAAACCGGGCTGGCCGGTCGCCGCGACCGACTCGGGTTCGGCACGGTCATGCTGGACGCCAACCTCGACGGCCGCCCGGACCTCGCCGTCGCCAACGGCCACCTCCACCGCGATGCCGCCGACGTGTACCGCGCACCTTACGCCCAGCGGGCGCAACTGTTCGTCGGCACCGGCCCCGGTTCGTTCCGCGACGGGTCGGATCGGGCCGGTCCGTACTTCCACGAGGCGCGGGTCGGCCGTGGGCTGGCGTGGGCGGACTTCGACAACGACGGCAAGCCGGACCTGGCGTACAGCCACGTCGGTGGGCCGCCGGCCGTGTTGCACAACCGCACCGACACGCCGAACGGCTGGCTCGGCCTGGAACTGGTCGGCGACGGCAAGAAAAGCAACCGCAACGCCATCGGTGCCCGGATCGAGGTGCAGACCGCGACCGGCGTGCAGGTGCGGTTCGTGAACGGCGGCGGTAGTTATCTGTCGGCGAGCGAACGACGGCAACTGATCGGGCTGGGGTCGGCCGACCGCGCCAGTCGGGTGACGGTGCGGTGGCCGTCCGGCCGCGAGCAGGTGTACACTGATGTCCCCGGCCGACGCTGGTGGCGACTCACCGAAGGGGTGGACCGGCCGGAGCCGCAGCCGATTGCCGGGCGCTGACGCGCAACGCCCACAGGCCGAAGACGGGACCGGGGAGCAAGAACCAGACCGTGAAGACGCCGAACGTCGGCCACAGTAGCCCGCACAGTTGGATCGACGCGACCGTGACGAGGAAGCCGAGGCCGTTTTGAAGGGCCAGCGCCCCGCCGATGGCGTGTGGCGGGCAAGCCTTCGCCGACAGCGCCGAGAACTGCGGCGAGTCGGCCACCACCGTCAGCCCCCACACCATCAACACGATCAGCGTCACCGCGTCCGGCACCAGCGGGAACACGGCGCACATCAACCCGGACCCGGCGAGCGCGTACCGGGCCACCGTCCACCCGCCGACCCGCCGGCTGAGCCACCCGCCGCCGACGCACCCGGCCGCGCCGACGCCGATCACCACGAATGCCGTCAGCAAGTGGTTGCCGGCCAACTTCGGCACCAGACTCCAGAAAGCGTACAGTTCCCACATGTGGCCGAAGTAGCCGAGTGCCGAGGCGCGGAACGCCGGAATCCGAAACACGTCGAACGCTTCCGCCCATTTCACTTTCGCGCCGACCTTCCCCGCGCCGCCGTCGCCGAGCAGCAGCACCATTCCGCCGCCGACCACCGCGAGCGCCGACGACGCGCCGGCGACGACCGACCAGTCCCAGGTCGTCCCGAGGTGCCGAACAAGGAACGGCGAAGCCGTTCCGACGGTGAGCGCGCCGACCAGCCAGCCGAGCGCCGACCCGGCGCGATCCGGTGCCCACGTCACCACCAACTTCATGCCGAGCGGGTAGATGCCGGCCAGCGCGATACCGGTGACGAAGCGGAACGCCACGGCCACCGCGAACCCGTTGGCGACAACCGCGAACCCGAGGTTCGCCCCCGCGCCCAGGAGCGCCGCCGCGAAGAACACCCGGCTCGCGCGATAGCGGTCGGCCAACCCGGTCGCGGCGAGGGTGAGCGTCCCGGCAATGAAGCCGAGTTGGACGGCGATGAGCAGCCACGCGGCGGCCCCCGAAGACAGCCCCCACGCCACTTGCAAGTCGGGCACCACGGCGTTGCCGGTGAACCAGAGCGACGTGCCGAACAGTTCGGCGAGGACGATCACGGCGACGGGCATGAGCGGGTCCGGTGGGGCGGGGCATTCGTGTTCTATGTTCCCGGCAAAGAGTCGTTCGTCACCGGAAATTCGCCGTGGATGCCGCCCCGTCTCGCCCGCTGCCCCTGGCGACCGCCGCCACCGTGCTCGCCGTACTCATCGCCAGTTGGTGGTCGGTGCGGGTGGCGGTGCAAGACAACCACCACGAAGACTTGTGGATTTATACCGCCGCGTCGCGGCTGGCGTTCGACGGCGTCTCGCCGTACAGCACCGAGCGGATTCACGCCGCCGTCGCCGAGCAGTACTCCGACCCCGACCTCCGCCAGAACGCCGCGTACCTGCGGCCGCCGGCCACCCTGCTGGTGTTCGCGCCGTATTTACTGATGGACTGGCCGACGGCCAAGGTGGTCTGGTGCCTGACGACGGTGGGCCTCGCCGCGCTGGCCGCGTGGTGCCTGTCGTCGTTCACGTCCGCCCCGCTGCCGCCGTGGTTCACCGCCGCCGCCGCCGTCGCGGTGCTGTGCAACCCGCTCACGCTGTTCGTGCTGATCGTCGGGCAGACGACGCTGCTGGTCATCGCCTGCGTGGTGTTGGGTCAGGTGGCGCACGTCCGCGGACGCCCGCGGCTGGGGGCGCTGCTCTGGGCAGTGGCGTTCATCAAGCCGCACATGGCACTCCCGCTACTGCCGCTGGCGTGGTACCTGAGCGGTTGGCGGCGCGCGGCCGAAGTCGCCGTGTGGGCTGGAGTCATGAACGTGATCGCCGGCGTCGTCACCGTCGGCAACCCGCTGATGGCGCTGGATTTCCTGGCGTACATCCCGGAGGGTCACCAGTCGGTGGACTTCAACCGGGTGTCGGTGAACAAACAGATCACCAGTTGGAACCGCATCGTGGTGGCCGTCGGCGGCCCGGCGATTGAACTGGGACTGACGGCCACGTTGGCCGGGTACGTGGTCTGGTTCGGGTTGGTGTGGGGTCGCGGTTTTGTCCCCCCCTCTCCTTGCGGGAAGGGGACAAGTACGGC
This sequence comes from Gemmatales bacterium, assembly GCA_038247725.1. Taxonomy (GTDB): domain Bacteria; phylum Planctomycetota; class Planctomycetia; order Gemmatales; family Gemmataceae; genus JALHQU01. Next base: position 14,078 of record JBBRUO010000028.1, on the reverse strand, counting down.
CTGGGCGCTCGCCGTCGCCGCATGCGGGTCGCTCCTCTGCTGCCAGTCGTTGCCCTATGAGTTGCCGCTGCTGGTGCTGGTGCTGCCGTACCTCGGCGAACTGTTCACCAGCGGTCGGGTGAAGGATCAGGCGGTGGCACTGTTGATCGCGGGGGTGTCGGCGTTCGCCATGCTGCCGGGCGGCGAAGGCGGGATGGCCGAGAACGTCGCCACCGCCGTCGGCGGGGTGGCGGATCGACTCGGCGAGTGGGTCGGCGTCCCGTGGAACGTCACGGCGGTGTTGATGAGCCACCGGAGCCTCGGCGTGATGGGCGTGTCGGTCGCGGTGTTGGCGTGGGGAACGCCGGTTCCGGTGACGCGGCCGTTCGCCCGGCACCGCGACGAAACCGACCCCGTTTCGGCCCCAGGGTGGAATTGACACGGCCGCGCGGGAGGTGGTAAGACAGGTAACACGACACGCCGCTCGAACGGACCTCGGCCGGCCGCGCACCCTCGCCTCGGGGATACGGAATGAATCTCGTGCTCGATGCACCTCCCGTCGCCCCGCGCCCAGTCGCCCCCGTTTCGCCCGCCCGCCGGCCGGACGCCGACGCGGACGCGCCCGTCGTGTCCGTGTGCATCGCCAACTGGAACTGCCGCGAGATGCTGCGGGCGTGCCTGAGTTCCCTGTTCGACGCCGAGCAGGGGGTGCCGTTCGAGGTGGTGGTGGTGGACAACGCCTCCACCGACGGCGCGGCCGACATGGTGGCCGCCGAATTCCCCCAGGTGCGCCTCGTCCGCAACAGCAGCAACGTCGGGTTCAGCAAGGCGAACAATCAGGCGGCGGTGATCGCCCGCGGGCGGTTCCTGTTCTTCCTGAACAACGACACCGAAGTGCCGCCGCTGACGCTCTCGGAGTTCGTCGCGTTCACCGACGCCAACCCCGGCGTCGGCATGGTCGGCCCCCGCCTGCGGGGCGCGGACGGCGTGCCGCAGATCAGTTACCGCACGAAGCCGACGCTGGCGGCGCTGCTGCACCGCGTCAGCCTGCTCCGCTGGACGGGGCTGTTCCGGGCCGCGTACACCCGCTACCGCCGGGGCACGTTTGACCCGTCCGGGGTGCGATCCGTGGAAGCGCTGATGGGCGCGGCGGTGTTCCTCCCCCGCCGCACGTTCGAAGCGTCCGGCCGGTGGGACGAGCGGTACCGGTTCGGCGGCGAGGACCTGGACCTGTCCGCTCAGGTCGGGCGGCACGGCCGGCTGGTGTACTTCAGCAGTGTGGAAATCCTGCACTACGGCCGGGTGAGCAGCCGGGCGAACGTCGGGTTCTCGCAGCCGAACGTGGCCGTCGGGTACGTCCACTACTTCCGCAAGGCCGGGGCCAGCCGCGCCGCGCTGGCCGTGTACAAGACGATGGTGACGCTGGACACGCCGGTGCAACTGGTGGGCAAGATGCTGCAAGCCGGGTTCCGTCTGGCCACCGGTCGCCCGGCGAAGGCGAAGAAGAGCTGGCTCACCGTCCGCGGCTTGTGGACGTTCCTCCGCCGCGACCTGCCCCGCTTCTGGCGGGCGTGACGGCGGCGGGTCAGATGGTGTCGTAGGCGCGGCGGCGGGCGGTCTCGTCCGGCGAGAACTGGTACTGCGCGACGGGGACGAACTGGCCGGCGGCCGGATCGTAGGCGAACACCTCACCGGTCTCGAACTTGTACACCCACCCGTGCAGCCGCAGGTCGCCCCGCACCAGACGGGAGGCGACGGCTGGCAGCGTCCGCAAGTGCTCCAGTTGCACCAGCACGTTCTCCTCCACCGTCGCCGTCACCCGCTTGTCGCCGTCCAGGTGCGGGTAGTTGTCGCGGATGATCCGCCGGGTGGTCTCGGCGTGCGACAGCCACGACGCGACGGCCGGCAGGTTGGCCAGCGATTCCGGCTCGTGCAGCCCCTTCATCGCCCCGCAGTGGGTGTGCCCGCAGAGGATGATGTCCTTCACCCCGAGGCCGGACACCGCGAACTCGATGGTCGCCGCCTCCCCGCCGCCGCCCGCCGCCCCGTGCGGGGGGACGATGTTCCCGGCGTTGCGGATGATGAACAGCTCGCCCGGCTGCGAGTGGGTGAGCAAGTTCGGGTCGATCCGCGAGTCCGAGCAGGTGATGAACAGGGTCTCCGGCTTCTGCCCGCGCGACAACTGCTCGAACAGCCCCTGGAGCGGGCGAAAGTCCTCCTGCCGGAACTGGTGGACGCCTTCGATCAACTTCTGCATGGCCTCTCCGGTGCGGGGAAACGACGGGAGGCCGGCGGGGGCACCCGTGAACGGTGCCCCCGCCGGCCTCCCCCCCGCGCGGGCGTGGCGTCCCGCGCGGCTGATCGGCTGTGAGTATCGCCCCGCCGAGGGGTGTCCGCCGCCGCCGCCGCTCACCGCCTCCCCAGGGCAGCGCGCAGTTTAGGGGGGCCCCCGCCGGGTCGTCAAGAAGCGCCGGAACGAGTCACGACGGTTCGAACTCCGGCTTGCCGTCCAGGGTGAACAGGATGACGCTCTCGCCGGTGACGGTGCTGATGTCGGTGTGCAGGCTGACCACCCCGACGCCGAGGATGTCCGTCACCACGGCTTCCAGGATCGGCCGCCCGTGTTCGAGCAGTTCCAGCCGCATTTGCTTGATGAGGTCGCGGCCGCGGCCCCGCTCCCCGACCGCCGCCAACTTCCGCTCGGCGGCGGTCAGTACCCCCTGAGGCGGACGAGTACCAGGTCGCCGATCAGGTGCGCCCGCGCCGACAGCGGCCCGCGGCCCATGTACTCCTTCTTGAAGTGGATGACCGCCTGAGCGATCTCCGCCTCAAGTTCGCCTTTGGTCTTCATGGCGTTCTCCGGGGGTCCCCCTCACTTCGTCGGCTTGGGCGGCAGGGTCTGCTTGACGACGACCACGCGGGGCCGCTCGCCGGTGTCGGCGGCCGGCCAGCGGAACACCTCGTCCACCTGGCCCGTCACCCCGTCTTCGGGGGCGTTGCGGTAGATCCGCACCGCCAAGTCGTGCCGCGGGTCGGGCACCTTCGACGTGTCCGGCTGGGGGAGTCCGTCGGCGTCGGCGTTCAGTTCCAGCACCGCCCACCGCACCAGCGGGCGGTCGGGCGTCCACTCGCGGTCGCTCGGCCCGTCGTTGTACACCGCCCACGCGCTGTAGAAGCCGGCCCATCCGTAAGGATCGACGAGGGTGTCGGCCGCCGGGTCGAGTCGGTCGCGGAGGTGTTCCCCGGCCAGTTTGTGGCCGAGGCGGTTGTCGTGCAGCGGGCGGGCCAGTTGCCGCCCCCCGCTGGCCATGATCGCCACGCAGACGACGGCCCCCAGGTACCGCCAGCGGAACACGCCGTTCCAGAACAGGGCGTTCCGCTCGCACCAGGCGAACAGCGGCCCCAGGCCGGCGACGGCGAAGTACACGCACACCATCGCCAGCGGCAGCGCGTGTCGCTCGGACACGTAGCCGCGGAACTCGGCGAGGAAGATCATCGCCGTCGCCGACACCCCGCCGTACACGACCAGCAGCCACAGGCCCGGCTCGTCGCGGAACCGCCGGCGGAGGAAGATCAACCCGACCACGCCGAGGATGCCGACCGAGTAGTGGGTGGCATTTAACCACTCCTTCGCGCTCTCCCACACGGCCAACCCGGCCCGTCGGGCACCGGTCGCGTCCACCGGCACCCAACTGGCGAATGGCGGACCACCGGCGTCGGCCTTGCCGTCCCGCATCAGCTTCTCGCGAGGGGTGAGGGTGGGGGCCTGGAACGGGTCGTTCGTGGTCGGCTTGTTCGTCAGGCGGCCGATCACCACCATATATGGAGCGGCGGGCAGGGCCGTGCCGACGGCCAGGGCGGTCAACCACGCGGCCGTCGATTTCCCCGCCCACCGGCCGGCGAGGCACATCCCGGCCGGCACCGCCGCCACGCACGGGAACAGGATCAGCAGCCCCTCCGGGCGGATCAGGTACGCCATGCCGACGGCCAGCCCGGCTGTCAGGAACCGGCCGACCGTCGGCTTCCGGACCCCCCGCGCGGCCAGCAGCAAGGCGGTGGCGACGAAGAACAGGTACGACCCGTCGGAGATGGCGTCGCTGCTGTCGCAGGCGTACACCGGCAGGCACTGGAACACCGCCGCCGCCCCGAACCCGACCCACTTCGAGAACAGCAGCCGGCCGAGCCAGTACATCGGGAAGACGGTCAGCACCGCCGCCAGCGCGCTGGCCAGTTGCCCGGCCAGCAGTGCCCGGTCCATGACCGTGGAATGCGGCTCCGCCCACACCGCCTTTACCGGGAAATAGAAGGCGGCCAGGGCGAGGGGGTATCCGGGCGGGTCATTCTCGGCCCGCAGCACATCCGGGAAGGTGCGTTTGGGGGTACCTTCCACCTTGTCTTGGTTCGGCTTCCACAGGGCCAGCGAGTGCCGCGCGAACCGGATGCTGTCCTTGGCCGTCACTGCCGTGTTGGCGACGAGCCAGGCGTGGACGGCGACCGCGAGCAGCACCAGGGCGAGCAGCCGCCAGCGGTCGCCGGAGTCCGTCACCGGACGGGGGGCGACCAGTTCGACGCGCCCGCCGACGTGACCGTTCATGAGTGCTGCCTGGGGTGCCGGGGGGTGTCGGGAAATCCTTTCGCGACCGGCCGCCGCGCGACCCGCCGGGAAGGGTTGATAGTAGGATAATCACAAGGCGACCGTCAATACGCGACGCCGCGCCAGAGGAGACCGCCGTGCTTCAGATCACCGACGCCATCGCCATTCCCGACGACGAGTTCGCCTGGGCGTACGCGCGGGCGGGCGGGCCCGGCGGGCAGAACGTGAACAAGGTCGCCTCGAAGGCCGAACTGCGGTGGCCGCTCGACGCCAGCCCCAGCGTGACCCCGGCGGTGAAGGCCCGCCTCCGCGCCGCCCACCCGGCCCACGTCACCACCGACGGCGAGTTCCTCATCACCAGCCAGGAGTACCGCGACCAGGAGCGGAACCGCCAGCGGTGCCTGGAGAAACTGGCCGACATGCTGCGGGAGGCCGCCACCCCGCCCAAGCCCCGCGTGAAGACGAAGCCGAGCAAGGCGTCCAAACGGCGGCGGCTGGACGCGAAGAAGAAGCAGTCCACCCGGAAGGCGAACCGGCGGGTCGGCGGGGACGAGTGACGGCGCGGCGGGCGGGGATCGCTACAATTCGCCTGCCCCCGTACCGAGGAATCCCACCATGCGACCGCTGTTCGCCACCCTCGCGCTGTTCGCCTCGGCATCCCTGTTCGCCGGCGAGTTCAATAAAGTGCTGTCCGTCGGGGACGCGGCCCCGGCGTGGAAGGGACTGGACGGGATCGACGGGAAGACGCACGCCCTCGCCGACCTCGCCGCGAAGGACGTAGTGGTCGTCGTGTTCACCTGCAACAGTTGCCTGGTCGCGGAAGCCTACGAGGACCGACTCGTCGCGCTGGCCGCGGCGCACGCCGGGAAGGATTCGAAGGTGGCGGTGGTGGCGATCAACGTGAACACCGGCAAGGCCGACGCGCTGCCGGCGATGAAGGCACGGGCCGAGAAGCGGAAGTTCCCGTTCCTGTACCTGTACGACCCGTCGCAGGCGATCGCGAAGAAGTACGGGGCCAACTTCACCCCGGAGTTCTTCGTGCTGGACAAGGCCCGCCAGGTGGTCTACCTGGGCGCGCTCGACGACAAGGTGCCGCCCCGCGAGCCGACCGCGAAGTACGTCGAGGCCGCCGTCGCGGCGGCGCTGGCGGGCAAGGCCCCGGCGAAGGCGGAAAGCTCCGCGTCCACCGGGTGCCGCATCAAGTGGGACCGCAAGAAGGACGACGAGTGAGCGTGACTGCCCCTCACCCCGGCGGCAGTGCGGCGGCGAACTCGGCGGCCGTCTGGCACCGGTCCTCGCGCTCCTTCTCCAACAGCCGCATCACCGCCGCCGACAGCGCGGCGGGGACCTCCGGGCGGATGGCGTGGGGCGGCGGCGGTTTCAGCTCGCACACGTTGTGCAGCACGGCCGCGACGTGTCGGCCGAGGAACGGCGGCTTGCCGATCAGCGCCGAGTAGAGCACGCTGCCCAGGCTGAACAGGTCGGAGCGGCCGTCCAACTCCTGCCCCCGCACCTGCTCCGGAGACATGTACAGCGGGCTGCCCACTAGCGCCCCGGCGGTGGTCAGGGACGGGTCTTCGGCGCTGCGGGCGAGTCCGAAGTCGGACAGCTTCACCTTGCCGTCCGGGTTGGCGAGCATGATGTTCGCCGGCTTGATGTCGCGGTGGACGATGTGCTGGTCGTGGGCCGCCCCCAGCCCGGCGGCCATCTGGCGGGCGAGGCGGATCACCTCGGCGACGGGCAACTGCTTGTCCCTCTCGAGGCGGCCTTCCAGGTCGCCCCCGTCCACGAACTCCATGCCCAGGTACGACAGCCCGGCCGCCTCCCGCACGGCGTAGATGCCGACCACGTTCTCGTGGCGGATGGCCGCCGCCGACCGCGCCTCGCGGGCGAATCGCTGGCGGGCGATCGGCACCGCCGCCATTTCCGGGGCCAGCATCTTCACCGCCACGCTCCGCCGCAGCCCCGGCTCGAACCCGAGGAACACCACCCCCATGGCCCCCCGGCCGAGGATCTTCTTCAGCTCGTAGTCGTCCAGGCGGCACCCGCCGGGCGGCAGGGCGGCCACGAAATCGGGGCGGAAGTCGGGCAGCCCGCCCGGCGGCGGCGGCGCGACCCGCCGCGGCGGGCCGAACCCCTGGGTGCCGGACATCCGCACCGGCCCCGACAGCGGCGGCCCGACACGGCGGGGCGGCGGGGTGGTGCCGCGAGCCTCCGCGGCGTGCGGCCGGGGCATCGCGCGGGTCGGCCAGCCGAGTTGCGCCGGCGTCGGGTTGGACCCCTGGAAGTGGCCGTCCCCGCCGTGCGTACTGCGGGAGGTCTCCACGGCCAGTTTCACCATCTCCTCGTACCCGGCCGACAGGATGGCGGCGAAGTCCGGCCGCTGGCCGACGTTCAGGTTCAGCAGCCGCGCGAACTCGTCCACCTTCGGCAACACCCCACTCAGGAAGCGGATCAGCACCGGGGCGGTCAGATTGTACCGAGTTTCGGCCGTGGCCAGCACCTCGGCGAGAAGCGCCGGGTGCTCGGTCACGTCGTCCAACTGGATGAGGAACTCGACGAACCGGAGCAACTCGGCGCGGTCGGCGAGCGTCTTCGGCCGGCCGGCCAGCCGCTCCGGGTGGTGGTGGTGGCGGATCGGCTCGATCACCTCGGCCGGCAGGTTCCACCGCGTCAGCAGTTCCGCCGTCACTTCCGCGTGGTCCAGCCCGAACACCTCCCGCTCCACCTCGCACTGGGACCGCAGCCGCCGTTCCGCCGGGGCCGCCTGCACCAGCCGCCACTCGGCCGGGAACGTCTGCTCCAGCAGCATCGCGCCGAGGTTCCGCAGCAGGCCGGCCGTCAGGTCGTTGTCCGGGGACGGGCGGCGGACGAGGGTGGCGAACTCGCGGGCCAGGATGGCCCCGCCGACCGACGAGATCCAGTACTGACGGAGGGACTCGGACACCGGCCCGGTCGATTGCATGATCGGCAGCGACAGGCCCAGCACCAGCGACCGGAGCGGGTTCAACCCGAGTACCATGACCGCCCGCTCGAGCGACGCCACCGGCTTGGGCAGGGCGTAGATACTTGAGTTCACCGTCCGCAGCAGCTTCGCCGACAGCGCCGGGTCCTGGGTGAGCAGCGACGCGATCTCGGCCACCCGGCAGTCCGGGTTGGCGGCCGCGTTCACCACCTTCATGGCCACCGCCGGCGGCGTCAGCAGGTGCGCCTTCTCGAACAGCGCGGCGAGCGTCGTGTCGCGGGAGCTGAAGGCGCGGGCGGCGGGGGCGGGTGCGGTGGTGAGCGACGACACGGCAATCATCCTTCCCGCCGAGGGGCTTCGGTTGGGTGAGGTGGGGAACGAGACCGGCGGGGCGACCCATCGGGGCAAGACCGCCGGTTCGTGTCACGATCCTAGTTCACGAAATCCGGCCGTCGCGCCGGAACGCGAAATCCGGCCGGGTTCCGATCGCGGCCGGCGGCCGCGGCGATACCCCCGCCGGAACCGCTTCGGCCGCCGCGCGTATAATCAGGTGGGACGGGAGCCGGATCACAGGGGAAGCGCCATGGCGACGGGGGATGTCCGACCGCTGACACTGAAGCGGGACGGGGACGGGCTACGAATCACCTGGGCGGACGGGACTGCCACCTTCGTGACGTGGCGGGAGCTGCGGAAGCAGTGCCCGTGCGCCACCTGTGTGGACGAGCGGGCGAAACCGCCGAACCCGTTCCGCGTGCTGTCCGCGCAAGAAGTGGCCGCCGGTCCCCCTGCCCCCGTGGGCATGAAGCCGGTCGGCCTGTACGCCTACCAGATCAGTTGGAACGACGGGCACACCACCGGCATTTACACGGTCGGTGCGTTGCGGAAGATGTCAGCCGTGGTGTGACAGCCGCCGTGCGAAGAAAAAACCTCTGCGCGAAACAGACCACACTTCTTCCGTAGCCCGACTCTCCGAGTCGGTTCTTCGCGGCCCCACCGACTCGGAGAGTCGGGCTACTTTAAGACCACGGTCTGCCCGTCGGTCGCACTCTATTCCAAGACCCTGTTCGGTTGTCAGACGGCCCCGCACGAGTTGCTCGATGCCGTTCACTTCCCGCCGAGGGCCTTCACGATGCCGGTCGCCCACTCAAGGACTTCCTTGTCGCCGTACACGGTGGTGACGCCGTTCACGTGCGATACGTTGAAACTCTTGCCGCCGGCGAACTTCTTCTTGCCCGCCTCGCCCAGGACGGTGGCCAGAGTGGCCGGATCGATCGGGGCGCTCGTCTTGTCGAAGGTGACGGTCTTCGGCTTGATCGCCTTCAACTCTGCCAGTTTCGCCGTCAGTTGGGCGATCTGGGCTTCGATGGCCGCCGCCGTCTCTGCGGGTTTCGTCGTGCGGAACCCTTCCACGACCGTCGCCGGTTTGGCGAACTCGACAACGTCTCGATACAGGAAGTACGTACTCGGTGGTGGGGAGATCGAACTCGTCGCCTTCACCGGCCGGCGGAACAGCCATTGGTGCAGGTCACCGCTCGGCCCGCCGGTCGTCGAACCGAGGAACTCCCAGCCGGCGGTCTCCTTCTCCTGCAGGAAGCGCGGGAACACATCGGCGGCGTTGTCCATCGGGGACAACGGGACCAGATCGTACTCCCACTTCGCCGTCCTGAACGAGCTCGACAGCCCGTGATACAGAAAGGTCAACCTGTGGACTCCCGTCCAGTTTGCCTCATCCTCGGCCCGCTTCTTGTCCGCCACCTGCCGCGCCCTCGCCGCCGCGTCACGGGCGACGCGCTCGGCCTCGGCGGCCTGCTTCGCCTGTTGCGCCGCCAACTCCGCTTGCGTCCGCTTCAGCGCGTCCGTTAGGTTCTTCACGTCGTCCGCCGCGTCCGCCTTCGCCTTCACTTTGGCCGGCAGTTGGGCGTCGGCGGTGGCCACCCACCCGGTGCCGACGCTCACGCCCAGCCCGCACGTCAGCAGCACCGTCGCCGCCAACACCTTCACGGTCGTCATGCTCATGCCGATCACTCCCTGAGTCAGTTGAAGGATGGAACCGGGTATCGCGACCCCGACCGTGGCCAGTGCCGACGCCTTCGCCACCACCGCCGTCGGCGGGAGCGCCAGCCCGACCGCCGCCACGACGCCCAGGGTCAGCCCCCGCGCGTCCAGTTTGGCCAACACCGCGTCTTTCGCCCGCGTCAGCCGGCCGGACAGGGTGCCGAGTTTCCAACCGAGTTGCTCGGCCGCTTCCGTGACGCCTTTGCCTTCGAGGCAGCACAGCACGAACGGGACGCGCAGGGTGTCGGGCAGTTTGGCGACTTCCTCGTGGACGGCCGCCAGCGCCCGATCCCACGCCGACTCCGGCACGACCGTGCCGTTGCCTTCGCGGTGCGCTGTCGCCCGCTCGCGGGTGGTCCGCCGCTTCGCCCCTTGCCGGGCCTTCGCGCACACTTTGTAAGCTACCCCGTGCAACCACGAGGACAGTTTGCCGGCGTCGCGGACCTTCTTGGCGTTCTTCAGGAGCACGAGGAACGTCGCCTGGAATGCGTCGTCGGCCTCGCAGTCGGAACCGGTCAGATTCCGGCAGACGGCCCACACCAGCCGCCCGTGCCGCGTCACCAGTTCGGCGAACGCGGCCTCGTCGTCGGTCAGGAACCGGCGCAGCAACTCCGCGTCCGACGCGGGGGTGCCGGCGTCGGCCAGGGTTCGCAACACGGCTTGTAGGGATCGCGGGGTCACAGCCGCCTCACTCGGTCGGGTCACTCAGGTAGTGCCCACGGGTGGCGGAGTTCTACGAGAAGATTTTCCCACCGGCCGGGAAGTCGGTGGGTATTGCCGGGCGGTCACATCGGCAGGGGCGGGGGCATACTGGCGAACAACTTCGCCAGGTCCGGCACGGTGTCGGCGGCGACCCACCCGGACATGCCCGCCTGCCACACCAGCGTACTCCGGGTGATCTCGCCGCTGGTCACTTTGCCGGCGATAGTCGGCACGTCGAACGGCCCGGCCTGCGCGCCGTTCAGGGCGACGTGGAACGTCGCGGCCAGCGGGATCGGCGGCGGCATCGGCGACGACGTGACCGGGTTGGCGTTCGAATTCCCGCTATTCACGGCCCCGGCCATCTGGTTGCCCAGCGCGATCCCGGCCCCGATGCCGATACCCGCGCCGGCCGCCCCGCCGGGGTTCTGGGCCGCGTCGCGGATCGCCTCCGCGCTCTGGAACTTCGTGTACTGGTCCAGGTTCCCGATGACGCCCATCTGCGTCCGCCGGTCGAGGGCCGCTTCCACTTCCGGCGGCAGGGAGATGTTCTCGACGAAGAACTGCGTCAGGCTGACGCCCATCTTCGCCAGTTCCGGGGCGATGCGGTCTTGCGCCTTCTGGCTGATGACCTCGTAGCTGCCGACCATGTCCAGCACCGGCAGTTGCGCCCGGGCCAGCGCGTCCACGAACCGCGACACGATCACGTTGCGGAACTGGTTGGTGATCTCGTAGGCTTCGAAGCTGGGGTCGGTGCTGACCAACTCCTTGATGAAGGTGGCCGGGTCGGTCACCTTGAAGGCGTAGCTGCCGAACGCCCGCAGCCGCACCGGCCCGAACTCCGGGTCGCGCATCATCACCGGGTTCTGGGTGCCCCACTTCTGGTCCGTCCACTGGCGGGTAGCGACGAAATACACCTCGCACTTGAACGGCGACTCGAACCCGTACTTCCAGCCGAGGATTTTCGACAGGATGGGCATGTTGTTGGTGTCGAGGGTGTACAGCCCCGGCCCCTTCACGTCGGCGAGCTGCCCCTCGCGGATGAACGCCGCCGCCTGCCCTTCCCGCACGATCAGCTTGGCCCCGTTCTTGATTTCGTTGTCGGAGCGCGGGAAGCGGTGCGCCAGAATCTCGTTCTGGTTCGGCTCCAGCCACTCGATGATGTCGATGAACTCGCGGGTGAAGCGGTCCCAAAGTCCCATGATGACGTGCCCTCGCGGAGGTGGGGGTGATGACAGGGTATTCGCCCGACGGCTGGCCGGATTTTCGCCTTCGGGGTGACGGGGAAAGCATACCCGATGAGGGCGCGAAGGCGAGAAGGGTCGCCGCCGGTAGCGAGTCCGGGTACACAGTCCTTGTCGGTCTCACTCCCTCCGAGGCACTGTCATGCTGCGTATCGCGACCGCCATCACCCTACTGGTTCTCGCGGCTCCGGCCGCTCACGCCGACGACACGGCCGATATCAAGAAGGCGCTGAACGATCAGCTCGACTTGCTCCGGAAAGGTGACACCGAAGGGTTCAAGAAGACGCTCACGGAAAAGGTGCGGAACGGAACCCAGATCTCGGACGCGGATGTGAAACGATTGGGGAAGAGCCTCGGGCGTGCGACGGCAGACACCCTGGTCAAGTCGATCACCGTCAAGGACACGAAAGACGGCCCGCGGGCCCAACTGACGACGTTCAGAAAAAGCAAAGTGTTCGGCGACTTCTTGAAGGTGGACGGCAAGTGGCTGGCCGACAGCACTTGGTTCGAGTGAACCACCTCGCGCATCTCGTGTTGGCCGAGCCGACGCCGGCCTCCCGGCTGGGAAACCTGATCGCCGACTACCTCCGACCGATGGAGATGGCGACGTTGCCGGCCGAGGTCCGCCGTGGGGTGATGCAGCACCGCGCGGTGGACGGGTTCACGGATCGCCACCCGGCCGTACACCGGGCCATCGGGCGGTTGCCGGAAGTCTGGGGCTGGTTCAAGGGCATCGTTGTGGACGTCTACTTCGACCACCTGCTGGCGCGGACGTGGGCCGAGTTCGGCCTGCCGCCGATGCGGACGTTCGTCGATGAGTTGAACGCCGACCTGTTGCGCGCGGTGGCCGACGCGCCCCCGGAGGCGGCCGAGAGCGTGCGGCGGATTGTCACCGGCGACCGGCTGATGAGCTACGAACGGCCGGCCGGCGTCGAGGCCGCGCTGCGGCGACTGACCGGGATCATCCGCGAACGGATGCCGACCCGCGCCCTGGACCTCGTGCCCGCGTTGGCCGACCTGGAGGCGGCGCGCGGGCCGCTGACGGCCGACTTCCGGGAGTTCTTCCCGGACCTGCGGCGGTTCAGCGACGACTGGCTGGGAACGGACCCCGGCCCGCCGCCCCGCCGGCCGTAGGAGTATCCCCCCACCCACGGCCGGCGGTTCGACGGCGGTTCCGCTCGTCGCGGCCACCTTACGGCCCGATGCCGCCGTGGATCCGCTCGGGCGTCATGTGCGACGGCTGGTCGTTGAACCAGAACCGCCGCCAGAACGGGCCGATTTGTCGGTAGTCTTCCGACTGGTTCAGCATGATTTCCATGCGCTGGTTCGGGTCGCCGGGGTACATCGTAATGCACCCGGTCCCAGACACTGCCGTTCCGCTCACGAGCAGCAGCACGAGTTTGCGTAGCATCGTCCGCCTCCTGCGTTGGACCCCCCAACGACCCCCCAGCTCCCCCCGGGGGTTTGGCGGATCGGTGACGGAATGGCCCGCCCTCGACCCCGTCTTCGGGTCTGACTTACCACTACTATCGGCACGTTTGGCGTGGCAGCTTCAACCGAATTTGATTTTCTGACCCGTGGAAACCCAGCAATTGGAAAAGTCGGTATTCGCGCGGGAAGGATGCGGACTTCGGGAAGGCTGGGCGTGCATTAGCCGTCACCCCATTCCCTCGACCCACTCCAGCACCTTTGCCAGGCTTTCCATCGGCAGGCCGATGACGTTGCTGACGCTGCCTTTCGTCACCGCGATGTACGGGTCGTTCGGCATCTCGATGGAGTACGCGCCGCTGCACCCTTCCCACTTGCGGGTTTTCAGGTAGTCGTCGATCTGCGTCGGCGTGAGCGGCACCATCGCCACTTCGCTGACTTCCTGCCAGCAGACGTGGAAGTCGCCGGGGCGGTGCCACACGCAGACGCCGGTCCAGAGCTCGTGCGTGGTGCCGCTCAGCGCGGAGATGATCCGCCGGGCGTCGGCCTCGTCGTCCGGCTTGCCGACCACCTTGCCATGTTGCCAGCCGACGGTGTCCGCCGCAATGACGATGCCGTCCGCGACCATCGGGCCGATGGCGGCGGCCTTCCGCCACGCCAGATCGGCGACGTACCGGCGGATGTCGCCGTCGGCCGCGTCGGTCGGTTCCGGCACGTTCGACGGCTTCACCTCGAACTCGTACCCGTGGAACTTCAGCAACTCCCGCCGGCCGAGCGACCCGCTGGCGAGGATCAGTTTCTTCGACATGCGGCGAGCACCTCACGGAACGCGGGCCGGAGTTTGTCGGGCGTCAGGTCGGCCATGCAGATCATCCCGTGCGGGCACTTCTTCAGGTAGCTGCCGGCACACGCGACGGCGGTGGGGATTGCTTTGTTCCCCCCTCCCCCGGCGGGAGGGGTTGTGTCTTTGCTGGTTCCCCCCTCCCCTGGCGGGAGGGGGATTTTGTCTTTGCTGGTTCCCCCCTCCCCTGGCGGGAGGGGGGGTAGGGGGGTGGTGGGTGGAGCAACAAACTGCCACGGCCCGCCATAACCCCGACCCCCCCGGGCCGGGGGG
>JBBRUO010000027.1:0-20703 GCA_038247725.1 Gemmatales bacterium | reverse complement strand
CTCACGTCAGCGCGAACTGCGGCTCTTGCAGGCGGAGGCGGGGGCCGGTGGAGCGGTACTTCTCGTAGCTGCGATCGAGTCGATTGTTAGCGCGCGAGTGCGAGGGTCGGGCCATGATTTCGCGGAGTAATGTATACATGCGCAGCATGATGTTAGCGATTAACATATGTTTGCTGCAGCGGACCAAAGTCAGCCAGGCTTGCGCAGTTTGAAGTCCGAGTCGGGTGCAGACCGCCCAAGTTCAGGAACTGGCTCTGAGACCAAAGTACAACATTTTTTAACTGCGGTCACGAATCAAGGCTGAACTCGTTCCGTCAGGGCGACTCAGAGATTCAATTTGAAGAAGGATTCACCGCGGAGGGCACATGAGGGCGGGGAGAAAACACCGGGAAAGAGGTTTCTTCCTCATGTGCCCTCTCGCGCCCTCTGCGGTGAAAATTCGGCCCAACTTCAACCGCTGAACAGCCCTGCCGGAACCCCGATTCGTCTGGCGTCGTCGCCCGCGAGTTGGTATGGCCGTCGCGCTCGAGTAGCGAATCCAATCGACCGATGGGGGCGCGCCATGCGAATCAAGCGGGTGATCGGGGCCGGCGTGGCCGGGCTCTTGTGGACGGCGGATGTGTCGGTGGCGCAGTTCGCCGGGGAACGCCAACCCCCGCAACTTCCGCCCGGCCTGCGGCCGGCCGCGCCGGTCGCGTATCAGCCGCAACCGGGGCCGGTCGTCCGCGCGAATTACCCGGCCACCCAGGCGATGGACGAGGCCCCGCACGGGTGGGCGGTGAAGCCGGAGAACGGGGCGTGGATGATCCTGGTGAAGGGGTATGTCGGGGCCGACTCGAAGAAACTGGCCGAGCAACTGTGCCGCGAGATCCGCGACACGCACAAGGTGGCGGCGTACCTGTTCGAGCGGAACGCGGTCGAGCGGAAACGGGAGCAGGAACTCCAGGAGGCCATCCGGCGGAAGGCCGAGGAGGACGCGCGGCCGTTCCTGCAAACCATCGAGCAGCAGAAGAAGAAGGCCGAGGCGGAGGGGTCGGTGTTCATCCCGTCCGCGCCGCGAATCAAGGTGCCGAAGCCGCTCAACCCGCTGCCCGAGCAGTGGGCGGTGATGATCGGCGGGTTCCCGGACGGGGACACCGCCCGCAAGGCGCTGGACACGGTGCGGAAGTTCCCGCACCCGAAAGACCCGGCGCTGATGCAGGAGGCGTTCATCACCCGCCCGACGCAGAACGGCGGGACCAAGATCGAGCAGGCGTACATCAACCCCTACGCCGCCGCCCTGGTGGTGCCGAACCCGTCCCTCCCGGCCGGCGCGGGCGAGGACCGGACCAAGCTGGAGCCGTTCATCGTCAAGATGAACCAGGACGTGCCGCACAGTCTGCTGACCGCCCGCAAGCCGTGGACGCTGATGGTGAAGTCGTTCACCACCCCGATGAAGCTGACCGGTAAGGACGGTGACGGGGACGGCAGCGTGTTCGACCGCGGCGGGCTGTTCGGCGGCGGCAAGAAGAGCATGCTCGACCTGACCGCGGCGCAGGCGTCCCAGTTGTGCGAGGCGCTGCGGCACAAGGACATGAAGCCGGCCCCGCTCGAGGCGTTCATCCTGCACCACCGCACCGGCAGCCTCGTCACCGTCGGCCAGTTCGACGCCCCCGACGACCCGGAACTGCTCAAGTTGCAAGCCACCCTGAAGGGGATGACGTTCAAGATGATGAACGAGAAGACGCGGATGACCACCACCGAGCGGATGTTCGACAGCGTGTCGCCGTTCCCCGTCCCGCACCAGTGACGTGTCGGACAGAAGAAACGCGCCACGACTGATTCGCAGGTCACGACGGTTGTGTTCGGAAAGGCAGTCCGCACTCTCCGCGTGCGGGTCGGCACTGCACGCGGAGAGTGCGGACGACCCTTCGATCCAGTAAAACGGAACGCGGACGACGTGGATCCAAGCCGGGATGAAAGCCGGATCCGAAAGAGATTGTTTTCTTTCGGATCCTCTTCATCCTGGTTTTCATCCGCGTCGTCCGCGTTCCGCTTTTGAACGGGTTCCTCCGAGTCGCCCCATGTCGCACTTCGTTTCGCACCTGGAAGCCGCCATCGACGGCACCGTGTTGCCGTTCGGCACGCTCCAGAATCTGCACGCCGGCAAACCCATCTGGGTACGGTATCACCTGGATCGCGTCCGCGCTGCGGTGACGCCCGAAGTGATTGCCACCCGCCCGCCGAACTTGTGGCGCTACCGCGAACTGCTACCACTGCCGCTCGACGCCGAACCGGTGACGCTCGGCGAGGGGATGACGCCGCTGCTGCGGTGCGACCGTCTCGGCACGCAACTCGGCCTGAAAAACCTGTGGGTGAAGGACGAAAGCCAACTGCCGACGGGCAGTTTCAAGAGCCGGGGGATGACGGCCGCGATCAGCCTGGCGAAGTGGCTGGGGGTGAAGCGGGTGGCGTTACCGACGGCCGGGAACGCCGGCGGTGCGGCGGCGGCGTACGCGGCGCGGGCCGGGATGGAGTGCTTCGTGTTCATGCCCGCCGACACGCCGGTGGTGAATCAGTTCGAGCCGTACCTGTACGGGGCGAAGGCGTTCCGCGTGAACGGCCTCATCAACGACTGCGGCAAGATCGTCAAGGACGGGGCCGAAAGGATGGGCTGGTTCGACCTGTCCACGCTGAAGGAGCCGTACCGCCTGGAAGGGAAGAAGACGATGGGGCTGGAGATCGCCGAGCAACTCGGCTGGCGACTGCCCGACGTGATCCTCTACCCGACCGGCGGCGGCACCGGCCTCATCGGCATGTGGAAGGCGTTCGCGGAGTTGGTGGAGTTGGGGTGGATCCCGCGGGGGAAACTCCCCCGCCTGTACTCCGTTCAGGCCGAGGGGTGCGCGCCCATCGTCCGCGCGTTCGACCAGGGTGAGCGGTTCGCCGAGTTGTTCCCGAACGCGGCGACCGTGGCCAGCGGGCTGCGGGTGCCGGTGGCCGTCGGCGACTTCATGATGCTGGACGCCATCCGGGCCAGCGGCGGCAAGGCGGTCGCCGGGCGGGAGGCGACCATCGGCGACTGGATGCGGCGGGGCAGTTCCGCCGAGGGCATCAGCGTGTGCCCGGAAACGGCCGTCTGCTTCGACGTGCTGGAAGGGCTGATCGCGCGGGGCGAGGTGAAGCCACACGAGGAAGTCGTGGTGTTCAACACCGGCGCGGCGACGAAGTACCTGGAAGCGCTGCCCGTCAACCTGCCGACCCTCGACAAGGACGCGGTGGACTGGTCCGCCATCGGATAAACTCGTTCTTATCCGCCCTTCACATCGCCCTTACCGCCGCCGGGTAAACTCCGCTCACCGCTGGGGGGCCGTTCCCCACGGCGGAGGTGGTTCCAACCCGGAGGGATGACAATGCGGAAGAGCATCTGCGTGGCGGTGGTGGTCGCGGCCGTCGGGGCGTCGGCACTGACGCGGGGCGCGTGGGCCGGCGAGGAGTCGATCCCGCTGGACAAGTTGCCGAAGGCCGTCGTCGAGGCGGTGAAGAAGCGGTTCCCGAAGGCCGTCATGGTCGAGGCGGCCAAAGAGACCGAGGGCGATAAGGTGGAGTTCGAGGTGACGCTGAAGGACGGTGAGACGAAGATGGACGTGATGCTGTCCCCGGACGGCAAGATCACGCTGATCGAGAAGGTGATCGCCGTCAAGGCCCTGCCGAAAGCCGTGACGGACACCCTCGGCGAGAAGTTCCCGAAGGCCACCTTCAAGACCGTCGAGGAGGTCATCAAGGTGACGGACGGCAAGGAGGCGCTCGACTTCTACGAGGTGCTGCTGACGACCGCCGACAAGAAGGAACTGGAGGTGAAGGTCACCGCCGCCGGCAAGATGACCGAGACCGAGGACAAGTCGGCCGAGAAGAAGGACAAGTGACACCCGGAGGCCGGCGATGACCGCGCGAATCCTACTCATCGAGGACGAACCGGGCATCGCCGACTTCGTGGTGCGGGGGCTGCGGGAAGAAGGGTTCACCGTCGCCCACGCCCCCGACGCGACCGACGGCTGGCACCGCCTGTCCGCCGAGGGGTGGGACGTGGTGCTGCTCGACTGGTGGCTGCCGGGCGGCGACGGCCTGGACCTGCTGACGCGGTTCCGGGCGGCCGACCGGGACACGCCGGTCGTCTTCCTGACCGCCCGCGACGCCGTGTCGGATCGCGTCCGGGGCCTCGACGCGGGGGCTGATGACTACCTGTGCAAGCCGTTCGCCTTCGACGAACTGCTGGCCCGCGTCCGGGTGTCCCTACGGCGGGGCGGGAATCGCAACCCGAAGTTGGCGGTCGCCGACGTGACCGTCGATCTCGTCTCGCACCGGGCCGAGCGGGACGGCCACCGCCTCGACCTGACAGCCAAGGAGTACGCGCTGCTGGCGTACCTCCTCCGCCACCCGGACGAGGTGCTGACCCGCACCCGCATCTACGAACACGTCTGGGACGAGCGGTACGACGGCGTGTCGAACACCCTCGAAGTGCACGTCGTCGAACTCCGCCGCAAACTGGAGGCGCACGGCCCCCGGCTCATCCACACCATCCGCGGCAAGGGCTACCGTCTCTCGGCGGACGCCGCGTGACCCTCACCCGCCGCCTGACGCTGTTCTTCCTCGTCGCCCTCGCGGCGGTGCTGGTGGCGTTCTCCGTCGCGCTCGACCTGCTCGCCCGCGCGCACTTATGGCAGACCCTCGACGACAAACTCGCGGCCACGACGAACCTGCTCATCGCCGCCGCCGAGGTGGACGACCGGGGCGTCGAGTGGGAAGCGGAACAGCGGCTCATGCGAATCGTCCGCGACCCGGCCGCGCCCGTGCGGTGGGTCGTCCGGGGCGACCGGCCGCTGGAACGGGACCGCTCGGACGATCCCGAATCGGAACCGCTACCTGACTTCCCGCGCGACGTGAGCCGGACCTTCCACCACCGCGATTCGGTCGGCGTGCGGTGGCGCATCCGGCAGACCACCATCCGGTCCGACGGCCCGTCGGACCGACCGCCAAGCCCGCCACGCCACACGCAACTGACGTTCACCGTCGCCGTCGGCGTCGAACCCACCGAGCGGTTGCTGAGCCGCATGGAACTGACGCTCGCGGGCGTGTCCGCGTCGGTCTTGGTCTTCGCCGCGCTCCTCAGCCGGTGGCTGATTCGCCGGGCACTTGTCCCGGTGCGTGACATGGCTGCGACCGCGTCCGCCGTGACCGCGACTGATCTCGCGGTGCGGCTGCCGGAGCCGGCTCCGCCCGACGAACTCCGCGAACTGGCGACGGCGTTCAACGAGCTGCTCGCCCGCGTGCAGGTGGCGTTCGAGCGGCAGGCGAGTTTCACCGGCGAGGCGTCGCACCAACTCCGCACGCCGCTGACGGCGTTAATGGGCCAGCTCGAAGTCGCCCTCCGCCGGGACCGCTCGCCGGACGAATACCGCCACGCCCTGACCATCGCCCACCGCGAGGCGAACCGGCTCCACCAGTTGGTCGAATCCCTACTCTTCCTCGCCCGCGCTGACGGGGAATCGCGGATGCCAGACACCGAACCGCTCGACCTGAACGCCTGGCTGCGGGCCCACTTCGCCGCGAGTTGGGCCGACCACCCTCGATACGCGGACCTGATCGTCATCGGCACCAGCGGCTCGACACCGACCCTCGTCGCCGTTCACCCGCCGCTGTTCGGTCAGGCCATCAACAACGTCGTGGACAACGCCTACAAGTACAGCCCGTCCGGAACGCCCGTGACGGTGACCGTCGCCCGCCGCGGCGAGACCGCTCTCGTGACCGTGGACGACTTCGGGCCTGGCATTCCTGAGGCGGAGCGCGGTCGCGTGTTCGAGCCGTTCTTCCGCTCCACCGACGCCCGTCGGCGGGGCGTCGAGGGCGTCGGCCTGGGGCTGGCTGTCACCGCGCGGATCGTCCACGCCTTCGGCGGCAAGGTCGCTGCCCTGTCACGGCCCTCCGGTATCCGAACGCACCTCGGCGGTGTCGAAATCCTCCCGGCGGACACCGGCACGCGGATCGCCGTCGTCCTGCCTGCGGTGGGTGGGTAAACTGCCGAGGCATTGGGAGCGAGTTTGCCACCGCGAGGGAATCGCCGATGCCCGACCTGGAACCGCTGGACCTGACGACCTGGCTGCCGGCCCACTTCGACGCACTCTGGAGCGGTCACCCGCGCGGCTACTCCATTTCCGTCGTCGTCCCCGACGGGCCGACAGTGATTGCCGTTGAACCGGCCGCGTTCGGTCAGGCGATCGACAACGTCGTGGATAACGCCTTCAAGTACGGCTCTCTCGCCACGCCCGTTGTCGTCACGGTGGCCGTTCGCGGCGGGAGCGTGGTGTTGAGCGTGGAGAACCTCGGCACGAACATCCCGGAAGCGGGTCGCGGGCGGGTGTTCGAGCAACCCGGCCGGGGGCTGACAGTCGCGGCCGAAATCATCGGCGGGTTCGGCGGCAAGATCGCGGCCCTGCCCCATCGCGACGGCGCGCGAATCGCCATCGTCCTGCCGGAATACACTGCCGCCATCGCTTTTGACACATGAAGGCCTCCCATGCCCGTCATCCTCGCCATCGACCAGGGGACCACCAGCAGCCGCGCGGTGGTGTACGACACCGCGCCGTTCGGAGTGCGGTCCGTCGCCCAGCAGGAGATTCCGCAGCACTACCCGCGTGACGGGTGGGTCGAGCACGAACTCGAAGACATCTGGTACTCGGTCGCGTCCACGGTGCGGCAGGCGGTGGCGAAGGCCGGCGTCGCGCCGCGTGAGATCGCCGCCATCGGCATCACCAACCAGCGGGAGACGGTGGCCGTGTGGGACCGCGCGACCGGCCGACCGGTGGGCCGCGCGATCGTCTGGCAGGACCGCCGCACCGCCGCCTTCTGCCGCGACCGCGCCGCCGATCAGCCGTGGCTGACCGGCAAGACCGGCCTCGTCCTGGACCCGTACTTCTCCGGTACCAAGCTGCGGTGGCTGCTGGAAGCCGATCCCGTCGTCCGGACCGCCGCCGAGCGCGGCGACCTCGCCTTCGGCACCATCGACTCGTTCCTGATGTGGCGGTTGACCGGCGGCCGGGCGCACGTCACCGACGCCACCAACGCCTCGCGGACGCTCCTGTTCAACATCCACACGATGGCGTGGGACGACGAACTGCTGAAATACTTCGGCGTCCCGCGGGCGATGCTGCCGGAAGTGAAGCCGAGCATGGCCGAGTTCGGCGACACGAAGGGGTTGGACTTCCTGCCGGACGGCGTGCCGATTCGCGGCGTCGCCGGGGACCAGCAGGCGGCCCTGTTCGGGCAGGGGTGCTTCGCGGCCGGCGAGGCGAAATGCACTTACGGCACCGGTGCGTTCGCCCTCCGTCACACTGGTGACACGCCGGTGTCCTCCGCCGCCGGGTTGCTCACGACGGTCGCCGCGATGACCGACGCGAAGCCGAAATATGCGATGGAAGGGGCGGTGTTCGTGGCGGGCGCGGCGGTGCAGTGGCTCCGCGACGGGCTGCGGCTGTTCGCCTCCGCCGACGACGTGGAGCGGTTGGCGGCGGCGGGCGACCCGGACTCGGCGGTGGTGTTCGTGCCGGGCTTCGTGGGGCTGGGTGCCCCGCACTGGGTGCCGGCCGCGCGGGGCACGCTGTTCGGCCTCACCCGCGCGACGGGGATTGGGGAACTCGCCCGCGCCGCGCTTGAGGGGGTGGCGTTCCAGGTGGCGGATTTGATGACCGGAATGGCCGTCGGGGGAGTGGGGCAACACCTCCGCGTCGATGGCGGCATGGCGCGAAACGACTGGTTCCTTCAGTTCCAGGCGGACATCCTCGGCGTGCCGGTGGTGCGGGCGGCGGAGGCGGAATCGACGGCGCTCGGCGCGGCCTTCCTCGCCGGCCTCGGCTGCGGCGCGTTCGCCGGTGAGAAGGAGGTGCGCGCGGTTCTGGCCGGCGGCACCACCTTCACCCCGACGATGCCCGCCGACGTGCGCGAGGCGAAGTTGAAGGCGTGGCGGAAAGCGGTGCGGGCCGTCATCGCGTATGCCGAAGAGTGACCCCACTGCTGTGCGCGTGTTGTCGCCTGCGGGCGGGACACGGCACGCCCCACCTCTCCCCGCTGGAAAGTCGCGCCACTTGGCGGTGCCGGAACGGTCAGCCATCCTCCCGCTGATGCCGAACCCCGCCGCCGTCCCGCACCGCCGTCTCACCTCCGACCACCCGGCGGGAATTCTCCCCGCCGGGCGATTGCTTTCCGACACCGGGCCGGGAATAATGCCCCTCGCCGCGGCACGGCCGTCGGCACATCCGTATCCCCGTCCGGAGAGTTCCCGTGAAGAAGTGGATTCGCAGCCTCACCCTGGCCGTCGTCGCCGCCGTCGGCACCGCCAGCGTGGTGTCCGTCAGCGGCCCCGCCTTGCAGGGCCAAGTGAAGGAGAAAGCCGAGGCCAAAGGGAGCGTCGTCATCACCAAGGACAAGGGCGGCAAGTTCCGCTTCCAGGTCCGCGACGGCGACAACAAAGTGGTGATGATGTGCGTGAAGGGGTACGTCACCGAGAAGGACGCCATCGCCGCGTTCGAGGAGGCGCTGGCCATCGCCAAGGTCGCCAAGCCGATGGTGGAGAAGGACAAGGGCGGGAAGTGACGGCGACTCGCAGGCGTCCCGGCCGGGTGGGAAGTCGGCCGGGACGGGATTCGCCCGATCCGTTCGTCACGGGGGGGTCAGCAGATCGACCCACGAGACCGCGTCCAGCATCCGCACCGCCATCCGCTCCAACCGATCCAGTTCCGAGACGCCGGCGAGTGCGGAGCGGTCGGCTTCGGTCGGTTCCCCGAACCGCTTTCGCCCTTGGAGTAAGAGCAGTGCCCGTGCCTCTTCGGCCTTCCCTTCGGCCTTCCCTTCCACTTGACCCTTGGCTTCACCTTTGGCGAAGCCCTGCTTCAGAATCCACTGGTACGTCGTCGAGTCTTCGAGCACGCGGCTGAGGCTCATGTCCAGCTCCCGGATTTGGGTGTCGTCGTGCCGTAGCCCGCACAGCACGTAGGAGGTCGTCAACAGCGTCGGCACCACGGTATCGGGGATGACCGGCTCCCGTAATCTCTGCCGGAACCGCTCGAACGCGGCGGGCAGGTCGGCGGCCGCTTCGTCCGTCAACAGCGCGAGTGGGGACAGGCCGGGCACGCTCAGGAACGAGTCCACCGACTCCCGCCACACCGGCACCACCGTGTACTCGAATGTGTGAACCCGGCGACCGGTCGCCGACCGCACTTCGTACACGCCCGTCTGGTCGGACGCATTGGCCGACCGCCGGAGCAGCATGAGGACGGAATGCACGGGCAGGCCGGTCACGTGGTGGAGGATGGCGTTGTACCGCAGCAGGTCGCGGGGGATGCCGAGTCGCGACGACGACTCCATCTCCAGATGCACCACTTCCGGCGACGGCCCGTCGATGCGGAACGCGCGATCCGCCTGCACCGTCCGCGAGATGTCCGTCTCCACCGCCGCCCACGGGCCGGGCGGCAGGCCGACCCGCGCGGCGAGGTACCCGGCCCAATCCGCCGGGCACTCGTCGATGAGCGTGCTGAGGCTGGCGTCGAACGGCTTGCCCACGGGGCACCCTCGTCGTTACCGCTTCCGCCGCTGCTGGGCGACCGCGCGGTCCATCTCCCGCTTGTGCTCGGCGGTCTTGAGCGACTGCCGCTTGTCGAACATCTGCTTCCCCTGACCGACGGCCAGTTCCACCTTGCACCGCCCGCCGCGGAAGTACAGCCGCAGCGGCACCAGCGTGAACCCCTTGCCGCTCGCCTTGTCCGCGAACTTGACGATCTCCCGCCGCCGCAGCAGCAGTTTGCGGGTGCGCTTCGGCTCGTGGTTCATGAGGTTGCCGGCCGAATACTCCGGGATCTCGCACCCGTACAGGAACACCTCCTCGTTCTCCACGCGGGCGAACGAGTCCTCCAGGTTCGCGTGCCGCTCGCGGAGGGACTTCACCTCGGTGCCGACCAGCACGACGCCACACTCGATGGTGTCGAGGATGGTGTAGTCGTGCCGCGCGCGGCGGTTCTGGCAGATGGTGTCCTCGGCCAGCGGGTCGTGCTGGTCGGACTTCTTCGCGGGCTTGCTCATGATGGGGGAATGGTACCAGCGGACGGCGCGGGACGGAAGGGGCGGGACGGCGACTTGCGGTTCACCCGCCATGATGTACCGTAACAACACCCACCCCCCCACCGTTCGGCATCGTTCCCGTCCGTCGGAGTTCGGCCGTGAGCACGCACCTGGGCGGCAGTACCGCCGACGCCGAACCGGTCACGCACGCCGGACTCATCCGCTACTTCGAGGCCGGGGCCAAGCCGCGCGGCGACTGGAAGATCGGCGGCGAGTTCGAGAAGTTCCTGCTCGCCCGCGACACCGGCCGGCAACTCGGCCACGCCGACCCCGGTGGGGCCGGCGACGTGCTGATGAAACTGGCCGAGCGGTTCGGGTGGGACGCGCATCTGGACGCCGGCCACCTCGTCGCGCTCAGCCGCAACGGGGCCACGGTGTCGGTCGAACCCGGCGGGCAACTCGAATTCTCCACGCCCCCGCTGCGACGGATTTCCGAACTGGAAGCGGCCCTGTACCGCCACCGCGACGAACTCCGGGCGGTGGTCGGTCCGGAGGTCGCCGTCGCCGCGCTCGGCGTCACCCCCGTCAGCCGGACCGACGACATCCCGTTCGGCCCCCGCACGCGGCACCTGCTCATGGCGGAATACCTGCCGAAGCGGAGCCGCACCGCCCACCAGATGATGAAGGCGACGGCCAGCACGCAGGTGACGTTCGACTACGCCGACGAAACCGACGCGGCGCGGAAGATGGCCGTCGCGCTGACCCTCGGCCCGGTCGTGAACGCGATCTGGGGGAACGGCGGCGTGACCGGCGGGAAAGGGTGCGGGTGGGCCTCCCGCCGCGGACATGTGTGGCTCGGCATGGACCCCGACCGCAGCGGGACGCTGCCGCGGTTGCTCGCCGGCGGCGTCTCGTTCCGCGCCTGGACCGACTACCTGCTCGACGTGCCGATGTTCTTTCACCTCCGTCACGGCGCGTACGCGGCGGCCGGCGGGCGGACGTTCCGCGACTTCCTGAACCACGGCATCGACGGCGAGTTCCCGACGCGGGCCGACTGGGAGTCGCACATTACCACGGTGTTCCCGGAAGTGCGTCTGAAGCAGTTCTTGGAAATCCGCGGGGCGGACGCCAACCCGCCCGCGCTGGCACTCGCGGTGCCGGCGATCTGGAGTGGCCTTCTCTACAATGACGACGCGCTGGCGGCGGCCGAGGCCGTGGCGGCACGCTTCCCGCCGGCGGAGTTGCCGCCGCTGTTCGAAGCGACCGCTCGCGACGGACTGGCGGCGAGTTTCGCCGGGCGAAGCGTCCGTGAGTGGGCATCGGAGTTGGCGGTGATCGCGCGGGACGGGTTGCGGGCCGACGGCGAAGGGGCGTACCTCGACCCCGTGTTCGCCATCCTGGAAGCCGGAGTGTCGCCCGGCGGCGCATGGCGGGCGCGTGGAGCCGTGACGGTGACGGAGTTGCTGACGGCGAACGGGTATTGACGAGTGGCCGTAAGACTCTTCGCTGGCGACCGATCCCGACGCTCAGTAAAGTAAGTTAACCCTGGTGGCTCCCAGCACCCCCGTCTGTTGAGGTCTGTATGTCCATCTTGCGATCGGCGACGGTGTATGAGCCAGACGTGGAGCAGCTACCCGACGAGTTCCGGAGTGTGCTGACCGAACAGGATGTCGCCGCCATCGAGACGGGTGCCAATTTTTTCGCCACCCTTGCCCGACCGGACAGCCCGGCGTGGCTGCGGGCGTTGCTCGCCGAGTGCGCGGACAGCCCATACGAGTTGCAGTTTCGCGCGCAAAATGGCACCCCGTATCTGCCATACCACCGGTTCCACTGGCACACGTCCCCATTCATCTGCCTGCCACGGCCGGAGCCATTCCGCACCGACTTGCCCGCGTTCCTGCGCGCCATTTACGAGGTGATCGGGGCGTTCATTGAGAACGGGTTTGACGTCGCGGGCGGTCTGCACCTGGGCACGAACCTGGGGCCGGTGTCCGAATCGGGAATTTGGGTCGAGCCGGGTGGCGAGATCGATCCGGCGACGGCGATCCCGTTCCTGGAAACCCTGGCAGGGAGCCAGTTGTGCTACCTTCCGGACGGGCGAGGTGCGTGGCTTGAGGCGTGCGAGTTCCGCGTCGTCGAGAATCTTGACGGCGAGGTCGCTCGCTACTTCAAGGCGCTCTTGGCCGGGAGCCGGATCTGACGCGGCGGCGGATTTTTCCCGGATTCCGTGGCGCAAGGGCGGGGGTCGCGGGAACTATACTGTGCGCACCCGCTCACGAACTCGGACGGCCGGCGTTATCACAACGGAAGAAGGGGGGAGTCCGGCGCGGCCCGAAATGCCCCGCACCCACGAGCGAACACACTGACAGTCCGCCGTGTCCTGCCCCGGACACGCCCCACACCGCCCGCCCCGGAGCCACTCTCCATGCCCGACGCGGACGCGAACGGATTCCTCGTCACCCGACGGCCGGACGGGTTCGGCGACGTGTTCCCGCTGCTGTCCACCCGCCGCTACGTCGTCGGCCGATCCAGCGACTGCGACATCGTCCTCCGCGACGACCTGGGCAGCCGCAAGCACGCCGAACTGGTTCACGGGTCGGTGGGGTGGACCGTCCACGACAACGGCAGCCTGAACGGGTCGTTCGTGAACGACGCGCGGGTGGTGAAGCGGCATCTGATCGTGACGGGCGATGAGGTGCGGTTCGGCCACTCGCAGTTCCTGTTCGTCCGCGCGCTCGCGGAACTGCCCGCCCTGCCCGACACCGGCACCGCCCGCGAGGACGGCGACCGCCTGTCCATCACCCGCCGGCAGACGCAGACCCGCTATCTCCCTACCCTCGGCTCGTCCCCCGAAGCGACGCAAACAATGCCCACCTTCGGCAGCGGCGAGACGGCGTACCCGCGCCTGCCGCTGGACGACGGCGTCGCGGTGCTGTACCGCCTGGCGGTGGACATGGCCGCCGCCACGGATGTCGCGGAATTGGCCGAACTGGTGCTCGATGCCGTCACCCGCGCCACCCCGGCCGAGGCGTCGGCGGTGCTGACGGTGCGGGAGGGCGACGAGTTCGACCTGACCGCCCACCGCATCCGGCCGACCGGCCCCGCCACCTACCACAAGGTGTCATCCCTGGTCAGCCACGAGGTGCTCACCTCCGGGCAGGCGGTGCTGGCCGAGGACGTGGGGGCGCTCCAGCACCCGAAGAACCGCGACAGCATCACCGACCTCCGCGCCACCAGCCTGATCTGCGCCCCGGTGTCCGCCGACGGCCGCGTCCTCGGCCTGCTCCACCTGTACTCCACCGGCGAGCGGGGCCGGCTCACCCCCGACGACCTGGAATTCACCCTCGCCGCCGCCCGGCAACTCGGCGTCGTCTGGCAGGCGCTGCAGCGGCAGTCCGGCCTGTCGGTCGAAGTCGAGGTGCTGAAGGAGCAACTCCACCTGGAATCGGAGTTGGTCGGCGGCAGCGGCCCGCTGAAGGCGATCGAGGCGCAGATCGCCCGCGTCGCCGAGACGAAGACGACGGTGCTGATCCGCGGGGAAAGCGGCGTCGGCAAGGAGTTGGTCGCCCGCGCCCTGCACTTCAACAGCCCCCGCCGTGACCGCCCGTTCGTCTGCCTGAACTGCGCCGCCCTCACCGAATCGCTGTTGGAATCCGAACTGTTCGGCCACGAGAAGGGGGCGTTCACCGGGGCCACCGAGCGGATGCGGGGGAAATTCGAGTCGGCCGACCAGGGCACCATCTTCCTCGACGAAATCGGCGAGATGGCCCCGAACACGCAGGCCAAACTGCTGCGGGTGCTGGAAGGGCAGCCGTTCGAGCGGGTCGGCGGGAACGTGCCCATCCGGGTGGACGTGCGGGTGGTGGCGGCCACCAACCGGCCGCTCGAGGACGGCGTCCGCGACGGCACCTTCCGCCGCGACTTGTACTTCCGTCTGCAAGTGGTGCAGATCGACGTGCCGCCGCTGCGGGATCGCGCCGACGACGTGCCGGTGCTGGCCGACCACTTCCTCAAGCGATTCACCCGCGAGACCGGCCGCAAGATCAAGGGGTTCACCCCGGCGGCGGTGAAGAAGCTGCAAGCGTACCACTGGCCGGGGAACGTGCGGGAACTCCGCAACGCCGTCGAGCGGGCCGTCGCGCTGGCCGCCGCCGCCACCCTGGACGAGGGCGACATCTGGCTGTCCCCGCTGGAGCGGGAGGGCGGCGGCCCGGCGAAGTTCGAGCCGATCTCGCTGGAGGAGATGGAGCGGCGGCACATCGAGCGGACGCTCGAACACACCGGCTGGAACAAGTCCAAGGCGGCGGAAATCCTCGGCGTCGAGCGGTCCACCCTGGACCGCAAGATCAAGGCCTACGAGCTGAAGAAGCCGGATTGACGCCGGACTGGTGGAGGCCTCGGCGGGTCGCGTCCGTTGCCTCGCGGGATCGATTGGCGGTCTGCCTCTGGAGGGCCGCCCCAGGCGCTCCCACTCGTCCGCGGAACCATCACCGATGTCTCGACCGTTCCTGACCGGCAGTTGGCGGAACCTCATCCTGGCCCAGTACGCGGTGCCGGAGGCGACCGTCCGCCCGTACCTGCCGCCCGGTGTCGAACCCGACCAGTTCGAGGGGCGCTGCTTCGTCTCGCTCGTCGGGTTCCAGTTCCTGAACACCAAGGTGGTCGGCGTCGGGTGGCCGACGTTCCGCCACTTCCCGGAGTGGAACCTCCGCATCTACGTCCGGCACGAGGGACGGCGGGGCGTGGTGTTCGTCCGCGAGTTCGTCCCCCAGCGGCTCGTCGCGTGGGTGGCGCGGGTGATCTACAACGAGCCGTACCGCCGCGCGCGGCTGACGATGGCCGTCGACGACACCCCGGCGACACGGACCGCCCATTACACCGTGGACTTCGGCGGCAGGGTCCACGAGATGCGGGCGACCGGATCGAAGCCCGCCGTCCGACCCGCCCCGGACTGCCTGGAGCACTTCTTCAAGGAACACAGTTGGGGGTACGGTCGCACCCGCCGGGGGAAGCTGATCCGGTACGAGGTGAGCCACCCCGTCTGGGACATCTACCCGGTCACGGACCATCACATCGACGTGGACTGGGCGGCCCTGTACGGCCCGGAGTGGGGCGGCATGACCGGCCGCGCCCCGGATTCGGTGGTGTTGGCCGCCGGGTCCGACATCGCCGTCTTCCCCAAGGGGACGGCGTGACGGGTCACTTCGCCAGCGGCTTGGCCGGCTTGACGGTCAGTACGAGGCGGATCACGCCGTCGGTCCCGGCGCGGCGGAGGTGGACCGAGTCGAACAGTTCCAGCACGTCGTCGAAGTCGGCGAACTGCGCCTTCAAATCGGCCGGTTTCGCGCCGGTCAGGGTCGCCAGGGCGGCGGTGACATCCGCCTCGTGGCCCGCGAGGTACCGGCGGAGGTGGACCAGCGACAGCCGCGCGAGCAGTCCGGCGGTGTCGGCCGGCGGCGCGGTCGGGGCGGCGAACGCCTTCACCGCCGCGTCGGACGACGACACCACGAGGTAGCCGTGGCGGAGGCCGTAGGCGGGCCGCACGCCGGGTGGGAAGAGGGCGTCGTTCGCCAGGGCTTTCACGTCGCCGGCCGGGGTGGCGTCGGTGGTCAGGTCGATCTGGTCGTCGTGGGTGCGGTTGTATTCGATGCGAATGAACTGCGCGAACACGTCGAGGACGGACACCAGCAGTGGGCCGACGGTGTCGTCCGTCGCGGCCGGCCCGCCGACCTTCAGGGCGACGGTGGCGACCGGCGCCCAGCCGCGCCCGCCCTTTGCCGGGGGCGTCACCCAGAACGCCACGTCCGGGCCGACGCCGGCCAGCAGCGCGGACAACTTGTTCTTGCCGACGACGGGGCCGAGGCGGTCATCGATCAGCGTCTTCAGTTCGGCCTTGCCGTCGTCCGAGAGGAACGGCCGCAAGGTGTCGAGCAGTTTCGGCGC
Organism: Gemmatales bacterium; assembly: GCA_038247725.1. Classification (GTDB taxonomy): domain Bacteria; phylum Planctomycetota; class Planctomycetia; order Gemmatales; family Gemmataceae; genus JALHQU01. The sequence goes on along the minus strand of JBBRUO010000027.1, from coordinate 4,674 downwards.
GTCGAGGTTCCCCACCACGGCGGCGAGGGCGTCGGCCGGGATGGCCGACCACAGGGGCGACGCGGTGCCCGGCGACAGCAGCGGGGCGAGTTCGCTCGGCACCAACTTCGGGTTCACGGCGATGGTCACGGCCACGTCCACGGCGGTGCCGATTTCGACCGACACGGCGACCGCGTCGCACGCCGCCCACACCCGCTGAAATTGCGTCAGGAAGGCTTTCTGGTTGTCGTCCTTGGGGGCGGCGAGGGCCGCCTTCAAGTCGGCGTCGAGGGCGCGGGGGTGGAACACACCGACGACGGCGGCGGTGGTCAGCTTCAACTTGGCGAGCGCGTCCGCGAGCGGGGCCGGGGCGGGCGTGGCGGCACGGTCGATGGCCTCGCGGACGATCGCTTCCGTCTGGGAGAACGCCACGGTCCCGCCCGACACCCAGTAGAACTCACTGCGGCCGTCGCCGCGGTCCCGCTCGAAGTAGGTCGCCGCGCCGTGCGTCCGCCCGCGGACTTCCTTCACCTCGCCGGCGGCCTTCTGGGCCGTGTTCAAGCGGTCGATGAGCTTCGCCAGCAGGTCCGGCTTCGCGGCTTGCAGCAGGATCAAACTGCTGTCGTCCCGGCCCCGGTACGCGAACGCCACGGCGTCGCCGAGAATCCCGTCGAGGAGTTCATCGCCGGACGCACCGAGTTGGTCGGCGAGCAAGGCTTCGACCGCCGCGAGTGTCTTCACTTGGTCCGAGGCGAGCAGTGACTTGCCGAGTTTGGACGACGGGAACCACGCGGCGAACGGCGACGCATGCAACCGCTTCACGTGCCCCCGCAGGTCGCGGGCGACCAGGGCGAAAGTGGTGTCCTTCGGCGCGAGGCGGAGCAAGTCGGCCACGGGGTCGGCGGCGACGGCGGGCACCCCGGCCAACAGCGAGGCGAGCAGAACGAAGAGCAATCGCATGTCGCCTCCGGATGATGCGTGTTGGTGACAGCCGCGACCGCGAGGGAGCGGCAAGTGCGAAGAAACCATTCCCTCAATCGGAACGCGGATGACGCGGATCAGAGCCGGGATCAAGACAGGATCAAACCAAGATTTCCTTTCCGATCCGCTTCATCCCCTTTTTGATCCGCGTCATCCGCGTTCCTCTTCTTCCACGGGTTGCTCCCGATGACTTTGCCGCACGGTCGTGAAACGGTCAGTGCGGCCGCAGGCCGACATCCTTCAGCAGTCGGGTCATCGCCCGGCGGGTGGTGGTCGTGATCGGGTCGAGGCTGGACCGGGCGGCGCTCGGTAGGGACGCCAGCGCGAGTGTCGGGTCGTCGGCCAGGGGAGACGGGTCGGCGGGGGCGGTCGCGCGGGTCGCCGAGTCGAGTAGGATCATCGTCGGCCCGACGGCCTTGTCGGTGGTCTCGCGGGTGAGCGATTCCAGCGCCGCGCCGGCTTCGGCCAACTGGTCGCGGACCTTCGTCGGGGCGGGTTGTTCGACGACGGCGGGCGGAACCGGCCGGTTCACGACCTCTGGGGTCCGGCCGTCGAACGCGCCGGTCGCGAACAGCCCGACGGCGGCCAGCACCGACGCCGCGAGGCTCAGTCCGACGGTCCAGCGGGCCAGACCCCGTTGCCGCCGCTGGCGGAGCGCGCCGGTGGTGACGCGGTCGGCGAAGCCGGTCGGCGGCGCGAACCGCCGCCGTTGCTCGGCCGCCGAGTACTCGGACAGGCCGGGCACCGCGTCGGGCGGCAGGTCGTCGGGGGTGTGAGGGGTGGTCATGGCGAGTCCAACCGTTTCGGCCCGCGGGTGGCGGGCCGGGGAATATCGCGGCTACTCGGTGTCGCCCCTCACCGCCGCTTCCGGGGCGAGGCCGAGTTCTTTCAAGTGTTCGAGGACCGCCGCCCGCGCCCGGTGCAGCCACGTCTTGACGGTGCCGACCGGCCGGCTGACGACGGCCGAAATCTCGTCGTAACTCTGCCCGGTCTCGTGGAACAGTACGAACACCTCGCGGTAGTCATCCCGCAGCGTCTCGACGGCCGCCGCGATCCCCGCCGCCAGTTCGCTCCCCTGGTCGGCGACCGGGGCTTCCGGGTCGGGCAGGTCGGCCAGGTAGTCCGCCGTGTCCGGGCGGGTCTTCCGCCGGCTCATGTGGGTGCGGCAGCGGTTCACCGCGATGGCCAGCACCCACGGGCGGAGCGGGCGGGCGTCGTCCCACTTGCGGAGGCTGCGGAACACGCGGAGGAACACGTCCTGAGCTACGTCCTCGGCGTCGTGCCGGTGGCGGAGGAGGCGGACGCACAGCCCGAACACGTCGTGCTCGAACCGGCCCACGAGTTCACGGGTGGAGGCCGGGTCGCCGGCGAGAATGCGGCGGACCAGCTCTCGGTCGGCGGACACGGGGAGTCCCTCTCGCCGGAGTATACCCGCCCGCGTACGGAAAGGTTTCGTCAGTATTTCGCCCGAACTGGCAGGGGATTTTCAACGCCCTGTCTTTTCGATCGCCTCGCGGAGCAGGTCGAACACCTCGCTGACGGAGGCGTCGGGCAGCTTCTTGCCCCGCTTCTCCAGATCCTCGCCGAATTTGATGGCCGTCTCCTGCATCCGCTCGTGCGTCTCGGCCGACCCGCCGACGAGGACCATCTCCTCGGTGCGGGTCAGCCGCTTCTGGCCGTCCGCGGCGTCGATGCCCACACCCAAAATGCCGGCCACAGTGGGTTTGGCCTTGGTCTTGCCGGGTTTCTTCTTCGCCATCGGGAACCCTCCGAGTGAGGAGATCGGTACCGGCATTCTAGCCCGCGATCAGCCCGGCGGTCGTAACCCGGTGTCCAGCAGTCGTTGGAAGTGATACCCGCCGGCCTCCCGCTTCACGCTGAACCGGCCGGTGTCGTAACTGCGGCTCCGCAATCCCCTCTGCACCTGCTCGCAGATCAAGACATCTTCCTCTTGCACCGTCTCCGCCACCGCGATGCTATCCCGGATGAAATCGCCGGAGGCGTCGGCCGCGAAGTAAAAATCGAATGTCACCGTGCAATGGTCGTGGCCGACCGGCAACACCAGGTTGGTATCCATGACACCGGCGGACTGGTTCACCATGAAGTTCGGGTAAAGCCACCAGTACGCCGCGTCGCCGGTGCGGGTCGCCCCGACGGCCCCGTCGGCCGGGGTCAGCGGGCTGGTCTGCACGTTGCCATCGTCGAACAGTTCGGTGCGGTATTGCTGGTAATCGATGACCACCGCCAGCGCCGGGTGAACGGTATTCACATGATACCCGCCGTCGAGGTAGTTATCGACGTACACCTTCCAGTTGCAATTCAACGTGTACGAACGGCTGGAATGGTACGTCAGCCCGTCGAAGCGCGACCGCTCGAACAGCGGGGCGAAGGCGCTCGTCGCCGGTCGTCCCGGCGGGTCGAGGTGGACCCACACGAACGGCCCGGCGATCTCGACCCCGCCGACCGGCACCAGCCCGTGGTCCGCCTTGTCGAAGTCGCACACGCCGTCGAACTCCGGCGTGCCTTTCAGCTTCCCGGCGAGGTCGTAGGTCCAGCCGTGGTAGCGGCACCGCAGTTTGCCGACACACCCGCTCGGGTCGGTCAGCAGCGGCGCGGCCCGGTGGCGGCAGACGTTGAAGAAGCCGCGCAGCGCGCCGTCGTCGCCGCGGACCACCAGCACCGGTTCCCCGGCGATGTCGGCGGTGAGAAATTGCCCCGGCTCGGCCACCTGCTCCACACGCCCGACGCACTGCCAGCTCGCGCCGAACACGGCCGCCCGCTCCGCCGCCAGCACCGCCGGGTCGGTGTACCAAGTGTTCGGGATAGTATGCGCCCGCTCCAGCGGGAGCGTCGGATCGAACCGCGACATGGCCTGCCCTCATGATGTCGATTGCGCAATCACGCGATCCGCAACAGCCGGCAGGTTTCCTGATAGCCGTTTTCGAGCGGCAGTTGGACCACCTCGTCCGGCGACAACCACAGCGGGAGCGTCGGCAGTGGTTGGCCGACGGTCAGCGGGTAAAACCAGGCGTCGAGCCGAGGCACGCGGCGGGGCGGCTTCCGACCCCGGAGGGTGACGGCGTACAGGTACGGCGGGGGCGTGGGCAAAGTCGGATCCGTCCGGCCGAGGCGGGCCAGCAGTTCGGCGTACAGGTTCGACTGCTTGTTACTCACGATGTCGATGACCGACACGCACACGTCCTGCCGCAACAGTGACGCCAGCTTGCCGACGAACACCTCGCGGGTTTCCGGCCGGTCCTTGTTCGACGGGCTAACGATCTCGATGGCCGCCACGAGTTGCCGGTTCCGTTCCGTGTCGTAAACGAGGACTTCGTATTGGTCCTGCTCGGACAAGTCGGCCGCCACCGTGAACGTCGGCGCGAGTGCCGGGAGCGTGGCCACCCCGCCGCCGGAGTCGAGCGCATCCTCCCACTCGCGCGAGAAGTCCTCGTGGGTGCCGATATCGACTTCCACGGGCGAGCCGAGATGCACCTTCGGCCCGGACACATACCGCGGCGGCAACAGGTCGAACAACTGGCGGACGATTTCCATCGGCCAACCGCCGTGGACCACGTCCCAACTGTGCTTGTCGTTCACCGGCGAATGGAAGTGATCGCGTAGTGGCATGGGTGACTCCTGGTCCGGCAATTGTACACCGACTGAACCGGGTTCGCACTTCGACCCGCCCCTTCCACTCCTGTTGGGTTCCGCCAT
>JBBRUO010000026.1:0-20840 GCA_038247725.1 Gemmatales bacterium | reverse complement strand
CGACGGCCATACGCTGGTCTTCTCGCCGGCGTCGCCGCTGACCAACGCACCCTTTCTGACCAAGACCATGCCGTTTCGCAACGACCAGGTCGAGCCGGTTTGCCAGGTGTTCGAGTACGTGTTCTCGATCGCAGTGCGACCCGATTCGCCGATCCAGTCGATGCAGGACCTGGCGGCACGCGCCAAGGCCGCGCCGGGCAAGCTGTCGTACGGTCATGCCGGTGCTGGTTCTCGACCCTCACCTCATCAAGGAGTTCTGGAGACTCCACGAACCGCGCATCGAGACGTGGGACGGTCTCGATGTGCTGTTGCCGCTTCTCGACAATGCGCATCAATCGATCCGCACGCATTTCATTCATCCGTTGGCCACTGTTGCTCCAGAGGAATCGGGTGCGGAATGCCAGTTGGGCGTGAACGTCTCGGATCGTGGGACGGGTTGGCTGACGAACTATCGCTGTCCGGATGTCATTGTTTATCTCCACACCAACCCGGCCATTAACCACGGCACACATTGGGAAGGCGGGCCGGACTTCCTCGTCGAGATCATCTCGGAGGGGGAAGACCCGCATGCGAAGTTCGACTTCTACGCCAAGGTGAACACCCGCGAGGTGCTGATCGTCGAGCGCGACCCGTGGGCGGTGGACTTGTTCCAACTGTCCGGCGGGCGGCTCGTCTCCGCCGGCCGGTCGGACGTGGCGAACGGTTTGATCCTGCCCAGCGGGGTGCTGCCGCTGACGTTCCGCCTCGTGGCGGGCACGCCCCGCCCGCGCATCGAGGTGACGCACACCGCCACCGGCCGGCAGTGGCCGTGCTAGCAGTCAGCGGGAATGAATCACCCCCGTTCGGTCACTTCTTCTTCGGCTCCGGCCGCTTGTCCAGGTGCCGCTTCGCGTCGGCGGGGTCCAACGTCCCCGGTGCCCCGTCCTTCGGGATCGCCTGCCCGGCGGCCCACAGGATGCCGTTGACCAGGAAGCGGCGGTAGCCGTCCGCCGCCAGACTCTCGTGCAGGTGCCCGCCGGTAAACGTGAACGACTTGCCGCCATTCGCCCGGTCGAACGCCCACGCGATCACGGCGTCATCGTCGGTGGTTTTGCCGGCATCTTTCGGCGACTTCGTGCGGAGCAGCGGCGTCACCCCTTTCCGCCCTTCCGCGAAACTGTTTCCCCACAGCCAGCCGTCGTCGATGCTGAACGGCGTCACACCCCGGAAGATCGGGTGGTCGGAGAACTCCTTGAACTCGCCGACCCAATGCGCCCGCTTGCCGGTCCCTTTCTGCCACACCCCACCGGCGGCGGTGCGGACCCGCTCGGCGAAGTCCTTCGGGTAGTCGATGGCCGAGTGCAGGTGGACGATGCCGGCCCCCTCGGCCTCCAGTTTCATCAACTCCTTGATGTGTTCGCCCTTGATGACGGTGTTGGCGTCCCCGCCCTCGATGAACAGGACCACCGCCTTCGCCCCGGCCAGCGTCTCGGCCTTCTTGGGCCAGCCGTTCTTGACGACCACCGGGAACACGCCGGGCGACTGCTTCAGCATCTTCGCCAGCAGCGCGACGCCGGCGAAGTACTCGTGCTCGCCGGACTTCATCTTCGATGCCGGGAACCCGGCGATCAGCACCACCTTGGCGACTTTCGGGTCGGTCGGCAGTTGCTCGACGGGAACGCCGGACTGGTCGAACGGGTCGGGGTCGGCGGCCAACGCGGGGGCGACGGCGGCGAGGAGGAACACGAGGGAGAGGCACCGGCACATGAGCGGGACTCCGGAATCGGGGACGGGACGGCCACGGAGAGACCTCCCGCCCCAAGTTTACTCGCCGACTGGCGCGTACACGATGCGGAAACCGATGTCGTCCCTCCGGGTGGACGCGGCGGCCCCTTTGCGACTGGCCGACCGGCACTCGGCGGCGGTCGTCCTCCACGACCCCCCCCGCAGCACCTTCCAGTTCGCCTTGTCGGGTTTGGCCGGCCCGGTCGGGTCGGTGGCCGGGCCGTCGTATCCCGCCGCGTAGTTGTCCCGGCACCACTCCCACACGTTGCCGTGCGTGTCGATCAACCCGAACGGGTTCGGGGTGCGGTACAGGATATCGGCGTGCATGTTCGCCGGGTCCGGCGGGGTGGGCACCACCGGGTACGGCTTCGGCTCGCGGCGGTGGGCTTCCGGCTTCTCGCTCCCGTAGGTGTCGTTCGCGTCCACCAGGAAGATGGCCTCTTGCTCCATGACGATCCGCTGGCCGAAGGTGAACGGGTCGAGGGAGCCGGCCCGGCAGCAGTATTCCCACTCGGCCTCGGTCGGCAGGCGGTACGCCCACCCCGGCCGCCACCCCGCCTTCACCTTCTCGGTGGTGCCCAGGCGGTCCAGTTTGTCCGTCAACTTCTTGCAGTACTGCGTCGCGTTCGCCCACGTCACCCCGTCCATCGGCACCTTGCCCGCGAGTGAGGCGTTGTACTTGACGGTCACCAGCGGGGTGTCGTCCATGAGCGTCTGGTACTGGTCGCGGGTGACTTCGGTGACGGCGATGTAGAACGCCTGGGTCAGAGTCACGTCGCGGGCCGGGCCTTCCTCCTCGCCCCGTTTCTCCTCGGTCGGCTCGGACCCCATGCGGAACGTGCCCGGCTGAATCAGCACCATGTCGCTGCCGGCGAGGGTGGTGAACCGCGGCTCCAGCGGCCGGGACGCGGCCTGCTCGCGGTTGGCGAAATAGATGCCGGCGATGACCAGGATGACCAGCACCGCCAGCCCGCCGCCGCCGAGCAACAGGTACAGGGGCAGCGACGAGCCGGCCTTGGGGGCGCGGACCTTCACCCCCGGCCGCCGCCGATTATCCCCGTCGTCGTCGTCATTCGCGTCGAACCCGCTGAACGCCGGCGCGCCCGCCGGTTCCGGGGCGAAGACGTCGGCCGGCATCGGGGCGGCGACCGCCATCGGCAGCGCGTGCGGGCCGGCCGGCGGCTGGGCGTACCCGGCGGCCATCGCCATCCGCTGTTGCGTGGCATAATCGGGCATCGGGCCTGAGCCGGCCTGCGGCGGGCAGAACGGCGCGAGCGCGGCGGCCACCTGCGCCGGCACCTGCGGGCGGTCGTCCGGCCGCTTGGCCATCATCCACTGGATGATGCCGTCCAGGTGCGGCGGCGCGTGCGGCAGGTGCGCGAGCAGGCTCGGCGGCGGGTCGGTGATGTGCTTGAGCAACTTCTCCGTCGGGTTCGCCCCCTCGAACGGCACCTTCCCCGTCAGCAAGTAGAACAGGGTCGCGCCGAGGCCGTAGATGTCCGCCCGGATGTCCACCCCGCCGGGGTTCTGTGCCTGCTCCGGGGCGAGGAAGTCCGGGGTGCCGAGGACAAACCCCTCCTGCGTCACCCGGTTGGCGTTCACCCCCCCGGCGACGGTCGGCTCGTGCAGCATGGCCAGCCCGAGGTCGAGCAACTTCACATGCCGTCGGGGGGTCATGATGAGGTTGCTCGGCTTGATGTCCCGGTGGACCAACCCCCGCTCGAAGGCGTGTTGCAGGCCGAGTGCCCCCTGACGGATGGCGTCGCACGCCAACTCGACCGGCATCGGCCCGTTCCGCCGCACCAACTTGGTCAGGTCGGTGCCGTCCACCAGTTCCATGCTGAAGAAGTGCAGGCCGTCGGCCTCGTCGGCGTCGAACGCCAGCACCACGTTCGGGTGCATGAGGTGGGCGGCGGCGCGGACCTCCTGGTGGAACCGCTGGACGGCGTTCGGGTTGGACAACTTCTCCTTGCGAATCACCTTCAGCGCCACGTCGCGGCCGAGGCGGGTGTGGTGCGCCTTGAAGACGCGGCCCATGCCCCCCTCGCCGAGCAGGTCGAGGACGCGGTACGGGCCGACGGTCAGGTCCGCCGCCCGCCCCTTGTAGACCTCCTTCACCTGATACCCGGTCAGCCACCCGCGGCGGGCGATCTCCTTGGCCAGGGCGGACGGGTCCGGGCGGTACTCGGTGGCCCACGCGACCAGTTCGGCGTGCTGGGCGGGGGCGAGCAGGCCGCACTGGCCGAGGGCGGCGAGGAAGTCTTCGGTCGGGTCGGGCGGGGGCATGAACAGGTGTCCCGGAGGCGCGACGGGGTACGGCTCAGGTGCATGGTAGCACCTTCCGCCCGCCCGACGCTACCGGTTGGGGGCAGTCGCGGCCGGTCGCAGACTCCTCGGCGACGACACGCAACCGCGTCGTCGATGGGAGCCTGCGACCCGCCAGAGTCAGCAGCCACAACCGTGAGGGGCGGGAAGGGAGAAAAGCGCGGTCAGCCGCCGTCAGCGGGAAGGCAAGATTCTGGGAAAGCGAGATTCGTGCCCCTGAGTGATAACGAACGCAGGGCGGAGTTGCGCCCGCAGCCACGCTCCCTCGCTCAATTCCAACACGAAAGCATCGACCCCTCGTTCGTCGATCACACGCAAGTCGATCACCCAGTCCGCGGTGAACTCGAACAGCGGCCGTCCGTCGCGGCGTACAGTGAGACGCGCTCGGCAGTAAGCCGGCGTGACAACGAGTGTCACGTCCAGCCCGTCCACGGCGACGCGATACGTGGCCTCGTTGTAACACCACGGCATGTCGGCATCGCGCAATCGCGGCTCTGCGCCGAAGCAGCCGAGGAGCATCAATTCCGTGGTCGGTTCCATGCCGCACTGCCCTCCACTGCCCAACTCTGAACTCCCCGATACTATTCCGCCAGCGAACTTCCCCGAAATTATCGCCGACGGGTTCGTCTCGTCAAACTAAAATTCGTGTGGTTTCCGAACCGCGATTGGCGGGCAATCTTCCACTCGCCAATGACCATGAATGGGGGCAGAAGCTCATCGGCGGTTCGCGGCTTCGGTAGTCCCATCTACAAACCCTCCACTCACCGAACAGAAAGGTTTCCCAAGCCGCGCGTTGAGATACACTACCCCGTTGATTGGGATTATACCGGCGGCTGGAATCAGCCGTCAAGCTGCTTCCTTCGGGCCGCAACGAGTCACTCACGGTCGCGGCTCGCAGGCGGGCGGTTTTCTCCCCGACGCTTTTCCAGGGGTTCCGCCACACCTGGCCAACAACTCCCGCACCTCCGGTGCGAAGAATCGAGCGGTCATTCCGCGTCCGTGGCGACCTCAGCCGGCCGGGTCAGGCCGTCGCCGCCGTCCTCGGCGTCCACCCGAACTCCGTCTCCCGCTGGGTCCGCGCCGCCCGCTGAGCCGACGGACTGACCTGGCAGTGGAAGCAGTCGTACTACCACGAGCGTCCGCACAGCTCGTTGGGGTACGAGTCGCCAGCGGAGTATGCGTCCGGGTGTGCCCGCCCTGACTCCGCTGGGAATCGCCAAGGCGCGGGACACAATGGGACCGATTAAACTGACTCTCATGCCGACTGGATCACAAGACGGGGGTAGGCCAGACCTGCGAACGTTGCAAGAGCTGGCCGGGCACTCGAAGCCGGAACTGACAGCCCGGAACTCGCACCGCCGACTCGACGACTTGGCAGGTGCCGTGGGGAAACTCCCCGCCCTCGTGCCGGCCGTCCGCACCCCAAACGAGGTGCCCGTTCCGCTCCGGATGACCGGGACGGATGCGGTTCCCGGCGTACCACCGAGCGTACTCGGCGTACCGACCGGGGACACCGGACGGCGTTTCCCGGCATCGTCTGGCGCTTTTCGAGTTGCCGGAGGACGTGAGAATGACACTGCGGAACGACTGGAAAATCAAGCGGCCGGCGCTGATTCGCACCAGTCGGCACCGGCTGGCAACGATAGGCGAGGCGGGACTCGAACCCGCCGACGATTCGCCTGCGAATTCCAGCACGAACGCGAACCCCGCCAACCCGACGACGCGGATTCCGACGCGCCCGACCGAAACCGACCCGCTGGCCGCGTTCGTGGCGTCCCTGACCGTCGAGCAACGGGCCGCCTTCCTCGCCCTGTTGGGCGGTTCCCCCGCGCCGGTGTAAGCCCCCGGACCGTCCCCTTTTCTGCCCGGCCGTTGGCTTGGCTCACTGAGCCAAAACCCGAAGAAGCCGCCGAAGTGGAAAAGGTGAGTGGCTCAGTGAGCCACCGTCGGGTATCGTGACCCGCCCACGCGAGGGCGAACGACATGACGGCGGACGTGGAATCAGCTTGGGCGGAATACCGGGAGGCCGCCAACCGCGAGCGGGGCTTGCGGTGGGAACGGCGGTGGCTGTCGGCCCGCCGCTCATCCAGAACAGGATGACGCTCGCGCCGGACACGTTCGGGGCCGCACGGTCGCTCGCCCGCGCGCGGAACAGGTCGCCGAGGGCCAGCCCGCCGACGCCCAGGACGCCCGCCTGGAGGAACGTCCGCCGCGTCGCGCCGGAGCAATCCGACCCGCGCCCGTCGAACACCCGGAACACGGGCGACCCTCGCACTTGTGCCGATCCACTCCGACCGAAGCCGTTGCGTCAGCGGTTCGGCTTGCCGACGAACTCGACTTCAACAGTCGTCTCGCTGACCACCAACTGACCGTCGCGTTTGCCCGTCGCCCGCACTGTGAGCGTTCGAGTTCCGGTCAGCCGCTTGTCGGCCTTCGTTTCGACCGTCAGGGCGGCGTCGGACGTGTCCGGTGGGAGTTGCAGAGTCTTCGCGGTCACGACGCCCTTCAACTCGTCGGGGGCGATCAGTTCCACGATCACCGCCTCGGCGAACTTCGGCGACCGCGCGAGCCGGAGCGGGAGGTCGAACGGTTCCCCCGCGACGGCGGTCAACTCGTCCGCGTCGTGGGACACCTTCATCAGCGCCCCCTCGATGGACATCGTGATCTGCCCCACCATTGCGGCTTGCACCCAGCGGGGCGTACCCTTCGCGTCCTTCACCTGGGCCATCGCGGTGAGGCCGATCCGCGAGGTGCGGGTGGTTTCCAGCCACTCCGGCAGGAAGACGGGGTAATCGATTTTGGCGACGCCGGACGGGACGGGCAGCGCCGGCCCGCGGATGCCCTGGCGGTGCCGCTGTTGCGCGGCGGACATGTCGAGGACGATCTCCCCGGCGAACCCGTCCGTCCGCTCGATCAGGATGGGGGTTAAATGGGTGGACCCGCGCGGGATGCGCCGGCCGCCGTCGGCCTCCGCGGCCGTCACCTTGAACGGCGGCTTCATGGTCGTGGCGATCAGGACGCGCGGGGTGCGGTTGGCGTCCGGCGTGCGGGGGGCGAGGTCGGTCTTCAGGTCGCCGAACACGGCCCGCGTGACCATCGCCTGGCCGACCTTGGCCACGCCGGTGATCGTCACCAGGGACGCGGAGGCCGGGGCGTCCTTCGCGCATTCCAACGAGACGGGGAAGGTGTTCGCCGCCGCCGGGATGACGAGTTCCTTCGGGGCCGTCACGCCGGCGGGCAACCCAGTGAAGGCGAGCGTGATCGGCTCCTGGAACCCGCCCTCACGCACGACGGTGACGGTCAGCGCTGCCTTCCCGCCGACGGGGACGTTGACGATGCCGGTCGTCCGCAGTTGGAAATCGGGGCGCGGCTTCGTGGCCACCAGGCGGTAGACGGAATCGAGGGCCGGGTGCCGGCCGGACCCGTCGGCGAGGGCGAGCTTGTATTCGCCGTCGGCCGGCACAGTGAAGGGTAACCGCACGTCAGCGTGTCCGGTCGTGTCGTCCGTGCCGAGAACAGGTTTGCCGTCCGGCCCGACGACGGACAGCGTGACATCCAGCGGGGAACCGATGCGCCGATCGTGCACCGCGAACTCCCACGCCTCGCCCTTCTTGCCGGTGAAGGTGTGACGGATTCGCTCACCCCGCACGGCGATCCGCCCGGTGACCGCGCCGGGGAGTGCGAATTTCCCGTCCGTCTCATCGTCCAGCAGCAAGGGGAACGGCTGCGCCGTTCCGAATGGCGTTTCCAGCGTGTACGCGAACGAGTCGCGGGCCGGGTCGTTCGGGAACGCCACCTCCTTCGTCACGGTTTCGAGTTTGGCCTGCCCGGTGGCGATGCCGACGCCGACGAATTCGACCGCCCGTGTTTCGCCGCGCTTGCCGGCCGCTGGGACCGCCGTGACGACGCGCGGCCCCGCCCGGAGCGCCAGGCGGTAGGTGAAGTTGCGGTAGCCCCGGTGATCGATGTCGCGGACGCAAATGGTGTAGGTCCGATCCTTCTCGGCCGCGAACGTCAGCACCGGATCGCGACCCTCGGTGTCTGCGACATCGGCGAGCAACTGGCCGGCGGCGTCGCGGATTTCGATGACGCCGTGGAAGTCGCCGCCGAGTTGGCGGGCCGTCAGTTCGCACGTCACGGGGCCGGCCTTCGCAATCTGGAACGTGTAGCGGTCCACCTCTTCGATGCGTCCCAGCCGGCCGTTCACGGTGACGGGCAGCGGCGGCAGGGCTTGCGGTTCACGACGGTTTTCCTCCTCCATCACTTCCGGGCCAGTGCCGACGACGAACACCCCGCCGGGGCCGCCACCGTTGGCGTTCGCAACGCTCCAGCGGACGGGGCCGGGCGGCATGTCCTTTGGAATGGCGAACGTGGCGGTGACTTCGCGCGGCAGCCACGGGTCGTTGGCGTAGCTCTGGATGCCGAACCAGTACGGCGGTTCGTGCATCCGCACCGGGCCGGGTTTCGAGGTGACGGTGAGTTTCACGCGCGGGTCATGAACTACGAACCGCGTATCTGGCGTCCAGTCGGTGCCGCCGAGCCGCACTTCCACGGTGGTACCGGCCGCGCCGCCAGGCGGATAGGCGTAGCCGTCCTTGCCCGGCGGAAGTGGAGCCTGGGCGAACGCGGCGCACGCCGACGCAAGAAGGAGGAGTGTGGCGAGGCGCATCAGATCAACCCCTTGATGAGCTTGCCGCCGTTGACGACCGGCACCGGCCGGCCGAGCGGGGTGAGGTACGACTTGTCGCCGTCGATGCCCATCAGATGGAAGACCGTCCGCAGAATATCCTCGACGCTGACCGGATCGGCGACGGGCGCGCTGCCGTGCTTGTCCGTCGCGCCGATCACCTGCCCCGGCTTGATACCGCCGCCGGCGAACAGGACGCTCTGCGCCTGCGACCAGTGGTCGCGCCCGGCCCGGTCGTTGATGCGCGGGGTGCGACCCATCTCGCCCATCATCACCACCAGGGTGCTGTCCAAAAGCCCGCGGTCGTGCAGGTCGGTAATCAGCGCGCTGAACGCCATGTCGGCATGCGGGATCAAGTCCTTCTCCAGGCTGGGGAAGCAGGAGAAGTGCGTGTCCCAACTGCCGTGATCGACGCCGACGAACCGGCACCCGGCTTCGGTCAGTCGCCGGGCGAGAAGCGAACACTGGCCGAGCGACGAGTACCCGTACGCGGCCCGCGTCTTCTCCGGTTCGGCGGACAGGTCGAACGCCTTCCGCGCGGCGGGCGAGGCGATCAGGTCGCGGGCCTTGTCGTAGTAGGTGGCCATCGTGCCGGCCCGGCCGACCGGGGCCGCGCCCTGTTCCAGCGCCGCCAGCGCCCGCTGCCGGCGGTCGGTCCGTGCCGCGCTCAGCCGGCTGTCCGGCGTCAAGTCCTTCACCTCGAAGTCCGGCTGCACCGGGTCCGACTCGATGACGAACGGCGCGTGTTCGGCCCCGTAGAAACCCGGCCCGCCGGCGGTCAGCGGGTGCGGCAGGTTCATGTACGGCGGCACCCCGCCCCGCCCGCCCAGTTCCTTCGACACGACCGACCCGATGCTGGGGTACAACTCGTTCACCGGCACCTTGCTGTTCGCCCCGTCGGCGAAGTTCGGCCGGTAACCGGTCAGCAGGTAATGCGACCCGGTGGTGTGACCGTTGTCGTTGTGGCTGTGCGACCGCAGGATGGTGAACTTGTCGGCCACCTTCGCCGTGCGGTGGCAGTGTTCGCCGACGACCGTGCCCGGCACGTTCGTCTTGATCGGCTTGTACGGCCCGCGGATCTCGGCGGCCGCGTCCGGCTTCATGTCCCACATGTCGATGGTGCTGGGGCCGCCTTGCAGGAACAGGAAGATGCACGACTTCGCCTTCGGCTCGGTGCCGTTCGCGGCGGTCGCTTGCAGTTGAAACAGCGTCGGCAGCGACAGCCCGGCGAGGAACCCGGACGAGCCGATCCGCAGCGCGTGCCGGCGGGTGATGGGGCGGGGCATGGTGGGGTCTCCCAGTCGAATTCACGTCAGTGGTATCAGCCGCTAGTCGGACGTTGCAGTTCTTCCCACCTCCCCTCGTCGAGGGGAGGTCGGTCGCGTAGCGGCCGGGAGGGGTGTCTTCTATCGCCCGTATCAAGCCGGAGCCGTAGGGCCGGAGTCTCTCCTGCGAAACTGCCCCGCGTCGTCGAGCCTGCCCGCGAGGCGCGGATCGGCTTCCACCCGAACGAGGCACTCCTGGTAAACCGTTTCGGTGAACGAATCCTGTTCGTCGAACACCCGGCTGTTCCAGAACCTCAGAACTTTCAAACCCAGCGATTCCAGAAACTCCTGTCGGCGACGGTCGTTGTCCTCCTGTCCGGCGTGCGAATCGCCGTCCACTTCGACAACCACCTTTGCCACGGCGCAATAGCAGTCCGCGATGTACGGCGGAATCGGATGCTGCCGGCGGAAGTGGAAGCCTCCGCGCCGACGCCGTCGGAGTAATCGCCAAGCGAGCCGCTCAGTCGGTGATGGGGCGGTTCGCATCCGTCGCGCGGATTCGAGCAACCGGGGATCGAGCATGACCTGACTCCAAGGGACATTGAACCCGCTTGGCAATCACCCCTCCCGGCGGCTACGCCGCCGACCTCCCCTCAACGAGGGGAGGTGGGTCGAGTGCCCCCACGGCTCCCGATTGGACATCGCTCCGAGGCATGTGTATCAGTGGTTGAAGACGAACTCCTTGGTGTTCAGCAACGTCCACAGCGCGTCTTCGACGGCGGCGCGGCGGTCATCCCCGGCTTCCTCGAACAGCGCCAGCAGTACCTTCGACTCGGTCGCCGTCGGACGGCGGGCGAGGACGCCGAGGTACAGTTCCTCGACGACGGCAGCCGGCGGCGACTTCGAGTCGGCCAGATTCCGAGCCGTGCCCTTTCTGGCGCGAATCTTGGCGTCGATCTCCGGGGCGTTCATCAGGTGCAGCGCTTGGGCGATGCTCGGCTCGCCGCTCCGCTCGCACTCGCACACGCTGGTGCGGGCCGGCTTGCCGAACAGCGTCAGGAAGTACGACGGCACCCGGTTGTCCCAGACTTGAATGGCCCGCACGCCGACCGGCCACCCGGCGAACTTCTCCGGCACCCCGGTCGTCTGGCTGAGGGCGTCGAGCAGCACTTCGGCCGGCATCGGTCGCGGTCGGACGTGCGAGAAGTTTTGCTCGTCGCGAATGTTCGCCGCCGTCGCCGAGCCGAGTTGGTACGCGCGGGAATTCAGGATCGTCCGCGTGACGGCTTTCAGGTCGTATTTCCGCTCCCGAACGTGCGCCGTCAGCGCGTCGAGGAGCGGTTCATTCGACGCGGGGTTGGTCGCCCGCAGGTCGTCGAGCGGTTCGACCAGACCCCGGCCGAGGTAGTGCGCCCACAGGCGGTTGGCGACGGACCGCGCCAGGAACGGGTTGTCCTTCGTCGTCATCCAGTCGGCCAGCGCGCGACGGCGGTCGCCATCGGGTGGGAGGACGGCGGGCGACGCGCCGAGCGCCTTCGCTGCCATCACCTGCCCGGTGCGGGGGTGTTTCATGTCCGTCCCCACCCCGCCGATGATGGCATCCCCACTCGGACCCGCCTTCCGCCCGACGCCGGTGAAGAATCCGGCCAGCGCGTAGTAGTCGTCTTGCCCCCACTTCTCCGACGGGTGGTGGTGGCACTGCGCGCACTCGATCCGCACGCCGAGGAAGAGTTGGCTGACCGCCCGGCTCATCTCGTCCGGCGTCTTGAATGCCTTGAAGAACCCGGCCGGCCCTTCGCGGGTGACGGCCCCCTCGGCGGTGACGATGTCGCGGACGAATTGGTCATACGGCCGGTTCTCGGCGAACTGCCCTCGCAGCCAGCGGGTCATCGCCACCGCGCCCGGCGCGGCGAGGAGGTCGCGGTCCACCCGCAGTAAGTCCGCCCATCGCATCGCCCAGTAGTCGGCGTACTCCGGCCGGTCGAGCAGGGCATCAATCACCGTCGCCCGCTTCTTCGGGTCACCATCGTCGAGGAACTTCCGGGCCTCCGCCGCCGAGGGCAGGGTGCCAATGGTGTCGAGGTACGCCCGCCGCAGGAACGTCCCGTCGGCGGCGAGGTCGCTCGGCGGAATCCCCAGCCGGGCCAGTTTGTCCCAGACGTGCGTGTCGATGAAGTTGACTTCCGGCGGTCGGGCGAACGTCACGCCGGGGTTCGGGACGGTGAACCGCGCCACGGTCACATGCCCGGAATACCGCACCAGGATGGCGGCTTCGCCCGGCGTCATCCCGGCCTGAACGTGTCCGCGGCCGTCCACCCCGGCGATGGCAGGCGCGTTCGTCTCGAACTCCGCTTCCGCCGTCACGCACCGCTCGGTTCCTCGGTCGTCGATGGCCGTCACGCGGAGTTGCTGCGACCCGTTGAGGGCGAGCGTCTGTCCCTTCGGCTCCACTTCTACCGCCACCACCGGCCGTTCGCCGTCAACCTGCCGCGCGGCCCCTTCCGCGATCCATCGCACCAGCCGCTTGTGGGCGAAACTGCCGTCCGCGATTTTCCGCCCGCCGCCGTGCGGGACGCGCCCGGTGGCCTTCGTCACGAGCAGACTGCTGGCGGGAGCAGACTGGAGCAACCGCCGCCCACGGCCTTCCTCGGCGATCGCCCGGAAGTCGGCGGCCGCGTCGAACCCGAACACGCTCAGGCGAAAGCCGTTCTGCCCCTCGGCCTTGCCGTGGCAGCCGCCGGAATTGCACCCGGCCTTTGTCAGCAGCGGCACCACCTGTTCGGAGAACGACACCGGAACGGGAGCCTTCACCCCTTTCACTTCGATCGTGACGGAGCTCCGCTGCCCGCCGTGTTCGACGCGAATCTCGGTCTTCCCCTCGCCGACGACTTCGACTAACCCGGTCGCGTCCACCCGGACCACGTTCGGAGCCGCCGATTCGTACTTCGCCTGGCGGGTGAGGTCGAGGCCAGCGGCGTCGCGGACGAGGAGTTGCTGCGTCGCCTCGGGTCCGTCGAGTGTCACCGCCGTCGGAGTCACAACCACATCGGCGAGCGCGGGGGACGTGGCGACGAGTCCGGCCACCGTCAGGAGCGCCGACCACCGCGCGGTCGAGCGAACGTGTCGCGGCATGGGAACGCTCCGGGGTGAACGGGTCGTCGTTGGAAGTCGTGCCGAAGCGCGACGGGCAGGCGGGATCGAATCGGCACCGACTCCGGCAGGATGAGGGAAATGTTACCCCGCGTCCGGCCGACATGCGAGAGGAAACATCCCGTGGCCGACCGGACGGGTCGGCGTTACGGAAGTTGGTGGGAAAAGAGTTCACTTCGGTGTCTGTTCGACTGTCGCCCGGAAATTGCCTCTGGCCGGGACCACGCGGGGAGATAAATGCGGACGCCGGCGTTGACGGTGCCGCAAGTTCGGGAGTGGATTGGCAGCCGGTTGGCGGTGGTGCTGGGGGGACCACGTGAGCGAGACGACCTCACGGCGCGTGACGCGGTGGTTGCAGCGAAACGAACTGGCGCGGTTCTATCGCTACCGGCAGCGCAACCGGCTGCCACCCTCGAAGAACCAGCAACGATGCTGAGGATCCAGTCGAACCATTGGGGCCTGACAAAATAGTCGTTGGCGACTTTCACATGCCTGGCCGGTGGGTTAGGATGTCCTCTACCGCTGGTTCGCCTTTCCGTTGAGATGTCGCCATGCCCGTTCGCGTGACGCTCGCCGTGCTGCTGCTGTTCACCACCTTCGGCCTCTCCGCTGAACCGCTGCACGTTCGCCTCGACGCGATCCTCGACACCGCCGCGAAAACGAACGGCGTCGCTCAGAGCGGCCCGGCCGACGACGGCGAGTTCCTCCGCCGGGCGTGGTTCGACTTCGCCGGCCGCATTCCCACCGCAACTGAAGCGCGGGCGTTCCTCGCGGACAAGTCGCCCGACAAACGAAACAAGTTAATTGACACGTTGTTGGCGAAGCCGGAGTACGCGACCCACATGGCCGCGCGGTTCCACCTCATGTTCCTGGAACGGCTCGGCGACCACCCGGACTGGACGAAGTCCCTGCAAGAGTCGTTCGCCGCGAATGCCCCGTGGGACCGCATGGTCCGCGACATGTTGAAGGCCGACACCCCCGGCGCGAGCTTCTTCCTGGCGAAACGGCTGGAAAACTACGGCCAACAGCCGGTCGATTACTCCGCCCTCACCCGCGACGTGGGCCGGCTGTTCCTCGGCAAGAACTTCCAGTGCTGCGAGTGCCACGACCACCTGACCGTGGACGAGTACAAGCAACAGCATTTCCAGGGGTTGCACGCCTACTTCAGAAACACGTTTCTGGTGGACGCGGCGACGGCCCGCGTCGGCGAGAAGCCGACCACCACGAAGACCGATTTCGCGTCGGTGTTCACAATGGTCGAGATGGCCACCGCGCCCGCACTGCCCGGCGGCAAGATGGTCGAAATCCCGCAGTTCCCGAAGGGGCAAGAGTTCGCCCAACCGCCCGACCGCAAGACGAAGAACCCCGGCGTGCCGAAGTTCAGCACCCTGGCAACTGTGGCCGACCAACTGCCGACCGCCGCCAACCGCGACTTCAGCCGGAACATCGCCAACCGATTGTGGTTCCTGCTGATCGGTCGCGGCCTCGTGCATCCGCTGGATTTGCACCACGCCGGCAACCCGCCGTCGCACCCCGCCGCGCTGGACCTGCTGGCGGACGAGTTGGTGACGGCGAAGTTCGACCTGAAGTTCCTGCTGCGCGAGATCGCTTTGACCCGTGCGTATCAGCGGTCGAGCTTGCTGTCCAAGGGGGTCACGAAAGCACCGGAAGCGAAGCACTTCGCCACCGCGATCGAGAAGCGGCTGTCCGCCGAGCAACTGTTCGCGGCGGTGTCCACGGCGACCGGCGCGAAGCCCGCCGATGCGGTGCGGGCGAAGTTCCTCAAAGCCTACGCCAACCCGCCCCGCGAACCTGAAGAGGACGTGCAACCCTCGCTGAAAGCCGCACTCCTGTTGCGGAACGACGAGGCGCTCCTGGCGCTGCTGCTGCCCGCGCCCGGTTCGCTCGTGGGGCGGCTCGCAGGGGTGCCGGCCGAGAACGTCGCCGAGGAACTGTTCTTGTCGGTCTTGACGCGGTTGCCGTCGGCCGAGGACGCCGCGACTGTGGCGAAGGTGCTGGCGAAGCACGGCGACAAGAAGGCCGACGCGATCGGCAAACTGGCGTGGGCGCTGCTCGCCTCCGCCGAGTTCGGAGTGAACCACTGATGCGCCCACACCCCCTGTGTACCCCGGCGGATCACCGCCTCACTCGCCGCCGGTTCCTCGGCACCTCGGCTGCGCTCGGCGTCGGGGCGTTTGCGCTGCCGGCCGTCGCCGATGAGTTGCGGAAGCGACGGCGGCAGGTGCTGATGATCTGGCTCGACGGCGGCATGAGCCAACTGGAAAGCTGGGACCCGAAGCCGAACACCGCGTTCGGCGGGCCGTTCCGCGCCATCCCGACCAGCGTGCCCGGCACCCACATTTCCGAGTTGCTGCCTGACACCGCGAAGCAAATGCACCGCCTCGCCATTTGCCGCAGCGTATCCACCCAGGACAACTCGCACTCGGCGGGGGTGGACCGCATCCAGCGCGGCGACCCGAAGAATCGCGGGGTGACGTACCCGTACATCGGGTCCGCCGTGGCGAAACTCGTCGGCCCCGGTGACAGTGGGTTGCCACCGTATGTGTGGATCAAGCCCGGCAACGGCGGGTTCATCGACAAGCACGCCGGCTTCCTCGGCCCGAAGTTCGGCGCGCTGGCACTCGGCGACGGCAAGCCACCGGAGAACCTGCTTCGCCCCGCGACGCTCTCCGCCGCCGATGACGACGAGCGCAACGAGTTGCGCAAACTCGCCGACAAGCGGTATTCCGCCGGCCGCGCGACCGGGGCCACCGACGCCACCAGCCACGCCTTCGATTTGGCCGAACAACTCCAGAAGAAGGTCCACCTGTTCGACCCGACGAAGCTGCCGCCAAAGGACGTCGAGCGGTACGGCACCCACGACCTCGGCCGGCACCTGTTGCTGGCGCGGCGGCTGTTGGAGGAAGGCGTCACGTTCGTGAAAGTGACCTCCTACGGGTGGGATACGCACGGCGACCACTTCAACGGTGCGGCCAGCCTGCACCCGAAGTTCGACCGCCCGTTCGCCGCGATCCTCGACGACCTCGTCCAACGGTCGATGCTGGACGACGTGCTGGTGATCGTCGCGTGCGAGTTCGGCCGCACCCCGCGCATCAACGGGCACCTCGGTCGCGACCACTGGCCGGAAGCGTGGAGCGTGGCGATGGCCGGTCGGGGGATCAAGCCCGGCGTCGTGGTCGGCAAGACGAACGACCAGGGCACTGACGTGGCGACGGACCCTTACGACATCGGGCACCTGTTCCACACGTGGTTCACCGCACTCGGCCTGACGCCGCGGAAGGCCCGCTATCTGAACGACGACCAGCCGCTGCCGATCGCGCACGACGACATGACGCCGATACCGGGGTTGCTGGCTTGACGTTGCCCAGGCGCGGGAACGATCTCCCCCGTCGTGGCCGCGAGCTTACAAGTGGTTGAAGTCCGACCCCTCGCAAGTTCGCGGCGACGACACGGTTTCTTACACCGCCGGTTGGATTCGCTATGCCCCCCGTCGCCATCAAGACTCCCCTGACGCCGGACACGCAACTCTCCCGCGTGCGGTTCAGCCCGTGCGGGACCGTGTTGGCCGCGGCCGCGCACGACGGCACCGTCCGGCGGTTCGACTTCACCAAACCCGAACCGGTCGAATTGCCGAAGCTCGTCGGGCATAACGGTTGGGTGACGGGCCTGGCGTTTCACCCCCAAGCCAAGCGGCTCTTGACCGGCGACTCGTGGGGTCGGCTCATCGCCTGGGACGACAGCACCGGCACGCCGAAAAAAGCCTGGGAAGTCGTGGCCGCTCACGACGGCTGGTTACGACGGCTCGCGGTGTCGCCGGACGGGAAGACCGTCGCCACTGTCGGCCGCGACGGGTTCGCTCGCCTGTGGGACGCGGACAACGGCGCGAAAGGGAAGGCGTTCGACGGCGGGGACGACCTGCTCGCGGTCGCCTTCCACCCCGGCGGGGCACTCGTCACCGGCGACCTCCGTGGCCGCGTCAAAGTGTGGGACGCCGCGACGGGCAAAGTCACTCGCACCGTCGAGAACCCGGAGTTGTACCGCCTCGACCGCATTCAGGACGTGGGCGGCGTGCGGTGTTTCGCCTTCGATTCCAAGGGCGAAACGCTGCTCATCGGCGGGGCGCAGCCGAAGACCGGCGGGTTCGTACAGGCCATCCCGCACCTGTTCACCTGCGCGTGGAAGACCGGCAACCGGCTCCACACGTGGAAGGGTACGTCCGACAACGAGGGGTACGCTCACGATGTCGCGTGGCACCCGGCCGGCTACGCGATGGCGGTGACGAGTGGCCAGCCGGGGCAGGGGAAGGTGTTCTTCTGGACGCCGGGCGAGGCCAAGCCGCACTTCGAGGCGGCCAAGCCGAACTGCCACAGCCTCGCGGTGTCGCCCGACGGCACCCGGCTGGCGGTGTCCGCGACGAACGCCAACAGCTCCGGCAACGGGCGGGTGAAGGGGCAGGGCGGCGAGTACCCGTCGAACACGTCGCCGATCCACCTGTGGACGTTACCGAAATCTGGGTAAACCGACGCCAGGCACTCGCGCAGGAACCGCACCCCGTGGGCGATGTCGGCGAACCGCCCGGCCTGCGAACCGATTCCCCCTTCAATGCACCGTGCCCCCTTGAACCCGATCCGCTTGAGCGCCTTCACGAATCGGGGGCGTGACGGGGTTTCGCCCTTGTTTTTCCAGGGCGGCGGGGGGATTGGTGACGGAGTGGAGGGGGCTTGGTGACGGGTCAGGCGGTGGTCGCCCGCGTCCTCATACATGAACCCGGTTGGGCTGTCCCATCGCGTTGAGGAGTTGCCGCGTCTTCCCACCTCCCCTCGTTGAGGGGAGGTCGGTCGCGGGACGCGACCGGGAGGGGAGATTGTCTTCTGCTCCAGTCCGAGGACGACTCCCCTCCCGGCGGCTTCGCCGCCGACCGCCCCTCAACGAGGGGAGGTGTCCAGCGTTCTCCCCACGGCACCTGAATGGGACACCCGCAGCGGGTGCGTGTATCAGGAGCCAGCGGTCGGGCAGCCAGACCAGGAGTGGCTTGGCGGTCGGCTTCTCGCCGAGGGCGAACAGGGCCGGCAGCGCGTCCCGCAGGTACGCGAACGGATCCAGGCCGGGGTCCGCCTTGCCGGTGGTCGCGGCCTCCTTCGCCACCTTGGTCGTCCGCCGCGAGGCGTCGTACGACACGCCGTAGCAGGTGCCGTCGTGCCACGTCACCCGCCACAGCCAGTCGCCGTCGGCCAGAACCTTCTTGGTCGCCGTCCACTCCTTGCCGTCCTTCGAGAACGCCACCCGCGGTTGCCGGCCGAGCAGCTTCTTCCCCTCGTATACGGAACCGCCGGCGGTCATCCTCAGCCGCCCGTCGGCGGTGACCGACAGCTTCGGGTCGCGGAGGTCGGTGCCCTTTTCGGCGAGCAACGCGACCGACACCCACTTGGTCCCGTCGGCGGACGACAGCACCCGCAACTTGCCGTCCCCGCCGACGTGGGCGTCGGACTCGCGGAAGGTGCAGTACCAGCGGTCCTGGAAGCGGATCAGGTCGGTGAATGCGTTGTGCTTGCCGGCGTCCCGGATTTTGGCCACCTCGCCGACCAGTTCCAGTTTCGGCGGCTTCGCGTCGGCGGGCGGTTGGGCCGGCGCAAGCCCGGCGAGGGCGATCAGCAGTGCGGCCATGCGAGAGGTCCTCGCAGGTGAGCGGTGCCGTAAAGACTATAACAATCGCGTTCGTCTACTCTCCGGGAGAACGCCATGCGGAAGGTCTTGTTCTGTATCCTCTTGCTAGCCGAGCCGGTGGCAGCCGTCGATTACGACGTGTGCATCTACGGCGGCACGTCGGCGGGGGTGGCGGCGGCGGTGCAGGTCACTCGCATGGGCAAGTCGGTGGTGGTCGTCGAGCCGAGCAAGCACATCGGCGGGCTGACCTCCGGCGGGCTGGGGTGGACCGACTCCGGCAACAAGGCGGCCGTCGGCGGCATTTCGCGGGAGTTCTACCAGCGGGTGAAAAAGCACTACGACGACCCGGCCGCGTGGGTCCACGAGAAGCGGGACGGGTACACGTTCTACCGCGAGAAGGACGACGCCATGTGGACGTTCGAGCCGAAGGTGGCGGAACGGATCCTGCGAGACATGCTGGCCGAACACAAGGTGACGGTGGTGGAGGGCGAACGGCTCGACCGCTCGGACAAGGGCGTCGTGAAGGAGGGGGCCCGCATCACCTCCATCCGCTGCGTGAGTGGCAACACCTACGCGGCGAAGGTGTTCATCGACGCCACCTACGAAGGCGACCTGATGGCCATCGCCGGGGTGAGCTTCACCGTCGGCCGCGAGGCGAACGCCAAATATGGCGAGAAGTTGAACGGCGTGCAGAAGGCGCGGAACGTCCACAGTCACCGCTTCACCGCGAAGGTCGATCCGTACGTGAAGCCGGGCGACCCGAAGAGCGGGCTGCTATTCGGCATCGAGACCGGCCTGCCCGCCGATGGCGAAGGCGACCACCGCGTGCAGGCCTACTGCTACCGCCTGTGCATGTCGAACGTGCCGGCCAACCGCGTGCCGTTCCCCAAGCCGCAGAACTACGACGAGTCGCGGTACGAACTGCTCTTCCGCAACTTCGAGGCGGGCGACGTGCGCATCCCCATGAAGCCGGACATGATGCCCAACGGCAAGACCGACACCAACAACAACTGCGCCTTCAGCACCGACTACATCGGCCAGAACTACAAGTACCCTGAGGCGAGCGATGAGGAGCGGGCGAAGATCCTGGCCGATCACGAGGCGTATCAGAAGGGGCTGATGTGGACCCTGCGGAACCACGAGCGGGTGCCGAAGAAGGTGCGGGACGTGTACGCCAAGTGGGGGCTGCCGAAGGACGAGTTCACCGACCACGGCGGGTGGCCGCACCAGATCTACGTGCGGGAGGCCCGCCGCATGGTGAGCGGGTACGTGATGACAGAAGCCGACTGCCGCCGCACGCGCGTCACGCCCGAGCCGGTGGGCATGGGGTCGTACAACATGGACTCGCACAACTGCACCCGGTACGTCACCCCGGAGGGATTCGTGCAGAACGAGGGCGACGTGCAGGTGTCGCCCGGCGGGGCGTACAGCATCAGCTACCGGTGCCTGGTGCCGAAGGCCGGCGAGTGCGACAACCTTCTCGTGCCCGTCTGCCTCTCCAGTTCGCACATCGCCTACGGGTCGATCCGCATGGAGCCGGTGTTCTTCGTGCTCGGCCAGAGCGCGGGCACCGCCGCGGTGCTGGCCTTGGAAGGTGCCGTGCCGGTGCAGAAGGTGGAATACGCCAAGCTGAAGGAGCGGCTGTTGAAGGACAAGCAGGTGGTGGAACTGGCTCGGGCGGCCCACCCCGGCGGGATCGACGCCGGGAGCATCAAGGGCATCGTGGTGGACGACGAGAATGCTCTCCGCACCGGGTTCGGCAGCGTGAGCAGTTCCGT
This sequence comes from Gemmatales bacterium, assembly GCA_038247725.1. Taxonomy (GTDB): domain Bacteria; phylum Planctomycetota; class Planctomycetia; order Gemmatales; family Gemmataceae; genus JALHQU01. The sequence continues at coordinate 186 of JBBRUO010000026.1, read as the reverse complement.
CGGCCCGTTCGTGGGGAACGGTTACCGGCACGACGGCGGGGAGAAGGACGGCAAGCAGTCGGCCACGTTCACCACGGACCTGCCCGCCGCCGGCAAGTACGAGGTGCGGCTGAGCTACACGCCCAACGCCAACCGGGCCACCAACGTGCCGGTGACGGTGACGCACGCCGGCGGCGAGAAGGCCGT
>JBBRUO010000025.1:0-21078 GCA_038247725.1 Gemmatales bacterium | reverse complement strand
TGGGTGCGCAAGGCAAGTCGTGTCCGAAGTCGGGACAGTTCCTTGATCAACCGGTGAAACATCGGCGTCACTCCTTCCCCGACCGCGGATTCCGCAGCGTGTAGAAGCGGCCGTCCTCCGCGCCGCCGACGAAGTCCGGGAGGCCGTCGCCGTCGAAGTCCGACACGGCCGGACTCACGTCGTGCCCCTCGATGTTCCGGGTGGCCAGTGGCCCGGCGTTCTTGAACACCCACACGCCGTCCGCGTGCCGGACCTGCTTCAGCAAGTCGGCGTTGGACGAGTTCAGCAGGAAGTCGAATTTCCCGTCGCCGTCCCAGTCGGTCACGCACAGCTTCCGCCGGCCGCTCTTCCCGGCCTCGTTCGGGTTCAACCGCAACGGCTTGTCGTCTTCGCCGACGAACGCCCGCCGGGGCGGAAGCAGCACCAACTTGTCGCCGCGTTTGGCTCGCTCGAAGAAGGCCAAATACCCTTCGGTATCCAGGACCGCGAGGTCCGGCAGGCCGTCGCCGTTGAAGTCGTACACCACCGGCGTCGTCCGCCATTGCGTCAGGAGCGCGTCGCCCGTCGGCTTCCGCCAGCCCCACGGCAGCGCCGGCGGCGGCGGCTCCTTCGTCCACGCCACCTCCACCGGTTGCGGTGCGCTCAACTTCGGCTGCTTGCGGGTGCCGACGTTCTTCAGCCAGACGATGTCACCCAGGATGCTGTTGAGCACGATGTCGGGCAACCCGTCGCCATCCCAGTCCGCCACGCTAAAGGTGGTGTAGCCCCACTTCGCTTCCGCCGGCCCCTGGATGCTGCCGTTCGGCCCGGCCATCACGCGGCACGGTTGGCCGTCCACTTCGAGTCGCTTCGGCGCGGCCCACTTCGGGTTCGCGACCTTCGGCCCGCTCAGGTTCTCGAAGAACTCGATGGAACCCGCCGTGTTCCCGCTGAGGATGTCCTGGTCGCCGTCGCCGTCCCAATCGACGCAGACGGGGGTGGCCAGCGCGCCGCATTTGAGCGTGTCGGCTTGTTGCTGGAAGTAGACCGGCTTGGCGAAGATCGGCGTGCGGTCCGTGCTCAGCTTGCCGGTGTTTTCCACGAGCGCGACCCGTCCGTCCTCGTCGCCGACGATCAAATCCAGGTCGCCGTCGCGGTCCCAATCGAACGCGACGGGCACGATCATTTGCAGGTCCATCGTCAGCGGTTTGCCCGTCGCGTCCTTCAGCCGTCGGCCGGTGGCGTACTTCGGCTGCTTGCGGGTGCCTGCGTTCTCGAAGTAGGTGAAGCCGTCGAGGAATTCGCCGCAGAGCAAATCGAGGTCGCCGTCGCCGTCGAAGTCCGCGAAGTTCGGCGACGGGCAGCCGTACACGTCCACCGGCTTCCCGGCGGCGTGTACCCGGATCGGCTCGGCCGCGTATTTGCCCGCACCCTTTCCGAGGAAGACGAACACGAACCCGTGCAGCGGGCCGTGGGTCCACTGGCCGCGCGGGTCGTAAGCGTCGTCCCAACCGTAGTCGCTCCAATCCTCGATGCCGGCCACCAAGTCGAGAATGCCGTCACCATCGTAATCGACATAACGCCACTGATTATGCCGTACCTTCGGACCTTTGGGCTGTGTCCCGATTGGGTGGTAAAAGCTCTTCGTCAGCGGCAGTTTCTGCCGCTCGTCGATGCCCTTCGTGGCGAACGCGGGGAACTCGGCCCCCGGCCCGAGGACGCGCAGTTTGCCGTCCACGTAACTCGGCGTGACGTAGTGGACGGTGCGGCTCAGTTTGCGGGCCGGCTTGAACACGGGGAACTTGTTCTTGGCCGTGTCGCCGCCGGCGTTCTCGAACAACCAGACGCCGTTCGACGGCTTGTCCGGGCACGACACGACGAGGTCGAAATCGCCGTCGCCGTCCGCGTCGCACGGCACCGGCCACGCCCACAGCCCGACGCCCAGATCGACCGCGAGGCCGGGGTGATTGTACCGCAGTGGTGTCAGCTCATCGGCCCACACGGGCGACGTGAGAAGTGCGAACAGCAGGGAAAGGAACGCGCGCATGAGCGGGACTCCGCGAGGGGTGCGGGTATTGTTGTACGCGTGGCCGGTTACACGGCTCCCGGCGGCAACACAGACCCTGTCGTCGCGGGTTCGCGCGTCACGCAACCGCTTTTCACCACAGGATGTCACCGCGCGGCATCGGCGGCCGTCTAAAATGGGACGGCCCGTATCCGCGAACTGGAGTTGCCATGTCGCCGAAGCGCTCGTGGGTTTTCCCCGCCCTGCTATTGCTCGCCGGCTGTTCGGCCAAACCCGAATTCACCCCGCCGGAGACCTTCCCGATCCTTGAGCCGGAGGAGGTGGCGGCCGCCGCGCCGACGCCCGGCGGCACCGAGCTGGCGACGTTCGGCTCCGGCTGCTTCTGGTGTACCGAGGCCGTGTTCCTGCAACTGAAGGGGGTGACGAAAGTGGTGTCCGGGTACAGCGGCGGCACCACCCCCGACCCGACGTACCTCGACATCTGCTCCGGTGCCACCGGCCACGCCGAGGTGGTGCAAGTGACGTTCGACCCGGCCGTGATCTCATACCCGGAGTTGCTGGAAGTGTTCTGGCGGTCGCACGACCCGACCACGAAGGACCGGCAGGGCAACGACGAAGGGCCGCAGTACCGCTCCGTCGTCTTCACGCACTCCGACCGGCAGAAGGAGTTGGCCGGGAAGTACAAGGCGAAGATCGAGACGGCCAAGGTGTTCGCCAAACCGGTGGTGACGGAGATCGCGCCGCTCACCACGTTCTATCCGGCCGAGGTCGAACACCAGGACTACTACGCCCGCAACTCGGGCCAGGGGTACTGCCGGGCGATCATCGCGCCGAAGGTGGAGAAACTCCGCGCGGTATTCCGCGACAAGCTGAAAGAGTGACCGGCGGAGTCCGTAACAGGCCCCGGCCGGAGTGCCTCCGGCCATTCGTCGTTCCCGAGCGAAGGAGTCATGATGAAGCCGATTCTCACGGTGGCGGTCGCCCTCTGCGCCGCGGTCGGGGCGGTCGCCGCCGACCCGGCCCCGGCCGAGAAGACGGGTCTGAAGGTGGGCGAAAAGGCCCCGGAGTTCAAGCTGAAGGACCAGGCCGGGACCGAACACACGCTGGCCGGGCTGTTGAAGGACGGGCCGGTCGCGCTGGTGTTCTACCGCTCGGCGAGCTGGTGACCGTACTGCAAGAAGCAACTGGTCCAGTTGCAGCGCGACCTGAAGAAGCTCGAAGCCGCCGGGGTGAAGGTGGTCGGCGTCAGTTACGACTCGGTCGAGGTGTTGAAGGGGTTCGCCGACGCCCAGACGATCACGTTCCCGCTGCTGTCCGACCCGGACAGCAAGACCATCGCCGCTTACGCCCTGACGAACAAGGAGATGGCCGGGAAGAAATTCGGCCAGGTGAACCTGGACGGGGTGCCGTACCCCGGCACGCTGTTGGTCGGCACCGACGGGGTCATCAAGGCGAAGTTGTTCGTGGACGGGTACAAGGACCGCCACTCGGTCGAGGAACTGACGAAGGCCGCCGAGAAGCTCAAGAAGTGAGTTTGGGAGCCGCAACGCATGTTCCGGGGGGCGTATCGTAACTGATGTCGCCCCAGGAGATTTTGCCCATGGCTACCCCGACCCGCCCAGTCGTCGAACACGTCATCATGTCCGGGCACATCATCGACTCCCTCTTGCTGCCGAAGGTGCTGGACGCCATCCTGTCGCGCGGCGGCCGGTACCACATCGAGCAATTCGACCTCGGCGAGAAGCAGGACGACCCCAGTACCGTCCGCATCCAGGTGACCGCCGATACGCCGGCGCAACTCGACGCCATCCTCGCCGAGGTCCACCCGCACGGGGCCGTCTCCGCCGACCCGAAGGACTGCACGGCCGCGCCGGCCGACGTGCCCGGCACGTTCCCCGATGGCTTCTATTGCAGCACCAACTTCCGCACCCAGGTCCGGCTGAGCGGCGAATGGGTGGACGTGGAAGACCAGGAGATGGACTGCGGCATTCTCGTGGACGCCGAAGGCAAAGCGGCCCGGTGCGTGCCGATGACCAGCGTCCGCGTCGGCGACCGCATCCTCGTCGGGCGGGCCGGCACCCGCGTCTTCCCGCCGGAGGCCGAGGCGCGGAAGGGCAACCTGTTCGAGTTCATGTCCAACCCGGTCAGCAGCGAGCGGCCCAAAGCCGTCAGCGTGCGGGAGATCGCGGCGGCGATGAAGCGCACGAAAGCGGCCGGCGAAAAAGTGATGGCCGTGCTGGGGCCGGCGGTCGTCCACACCGGCGGCGCGGAACTGGTGGCGTCGATGATCCGCAACGGGTTCATTCAAGTGCTGTTCGCCGGGAACGCGCTGGCCACCCACGACATCGAACAGGCGCTGTACGGTACCAGCCTCGGCGTCTCGCTCGACCACGGGTTGCCGACCGACGAGGGGCACGAGCACCACCTGCGGACGATCAACACCGTTCGCCGATTGGGCGGCATCAAGCAGGCGGTCGCGGCCGGCGTGCTGAAGTCCGGCATCATGTATGAATGCGTGAAACACGACGTTCCGTTCGTATTATGCGGCAGCATCCGCGACGACGGCCCGCTGCCGGAGGTCATCACCGACGTCCTGGCCGCGCAAACCGAGATGCGGGCGCACATCCCCGGCACCGGCTTCTGCCTGATGGTGGCGACGACGCTGCACTCCATCGCCGTGGGCAACCTGCTGCCGGCGTGGGTGAAGGTGGCGTGCGTGGACATCAGCCCGGCGACGGTGACGAAGTTGATGGACCGCGGGAGCACCCAGACCGTCGGCATCGTGTCCGACGCTGAGCCGTTCCTGCGGGCGTTGGTGGCTGAGGTGGAGAAGGGGTGACTCGTCCCGCTCGCGTGCGAGTGAATATACGCGGAGGTGACCTGTGGCGAAGCTCGAAGTCCACCCATTGATGGCCACCATCGTGGACAACCCAGACCTCGACGCGCCGCGCCTCGTCTACGCCGACTGGCTCGACGAGCAAGGCGACCCGAAGTTGGCGATCCTGGCGGAGTACATCCGACTGGGCGTGGAGTTGGCGAACGCCCCTCGCGGCAAAACGTGGGATCTCCTGTACGCACGAGTTCAGCAGTTGCAGTCCCTCGATGCGGATGCGGTGTTCCCCCCGCTGCCAAAGTGGACACGTCTACGGGTGTCTTTTTCCTGCGGGCTGCCGAACGGTTTGTCGTGTACGTTCCAGCAGTTCGCAACCGGTGGAGCCAGGGTGTTGGAACTCGCACCGGTTACGAGTGTGACACTCGGTTCTAATTCCCGGTGGGCGGCCGCCGCGTTCGCCCGCCCGGAGTGGATTCGCGCACGCAACATGCTGGTCTCGATCCCGCTTGACGACATCGCCCTCACTACCCTCGCCCGGAACCCTGCGGTCACGACTCTTCGAGAAGTCGAAGTGAACCTCGCAGCTTCCGACGCGGCCGAAGGGGTGAGTGCCCTGGCCACGGCCGCACCGAACTTCTCTTCGCTCACGTCACTCAACGTGTTCGGGAGTGGCGTGACACCTCACACCCACGCAATTCTTCGTACCGCCTTCGGCAACTGTGTCACCGTGAACGGGCAACCGGCCTGACAGCACCACCCTCCACATTGCCATCCCCTGCCGGCCGCACACAATAGCCGTATCTCGCGCCCGTCCCTCCTTCCGAGCCTCTCCGTCATGCCGAACAGCTTCAGCGCCCGTGGCACCCTCTCCGTCGGCGGCAAGGCGCACGCCATCTACCGGCTGTCCGCCGTCGAGGCCGTCATCCCGCAGGCCAAGAAGCTGCCGTTCAGCTTGAAAATCCTGCTCGAAAACCTGCTCCGCTGCGAGAACGGCCTCAGCGTGCGGAAGGCGGACATCGAGGCGCTGGCGCAGTGGAACCCGACCGCCGAGCCGGACACCGAGATCGCCTACACGCCCGCCCGCGTGCTGCTGCAAGACTTCACCGGCGTGCCGTGCGTGGTGGACCTGGCCGCCATGCGAGACGCCATGAAGGCGCTCGGCGGCGACCCGGCCAAGATCAACCCGCTGGTGCCGTGCGAGTTGGTCATCGACCACAGCGTGCAGGTGGACAGCTTCGGCACCAGTACCGCCTTCGCCGACAACACCCGGCTGGAGTACGAGCGGAACCAGGAGCGGTACACGTTCCTGCGGTGGGGGCAGAACGCCTTCCACAACTTCCGCGTGGTGCCGCCCGAAACCGGCATCGTCCACCAGGTGAACATCGAGTTCCTGGCCCGCGTGGTGTTCGTGAACGAGGCCGGCGACGCCTACCCGGACACCCTCGTCGGCACCGACAGCCACACCACGATGGTGAACGGCCTCGGCGTGCTGGGCTGGGGCGTCGGCGGGATCGAGGCCGAGGCCGCGATGCTCGGCCAACCGGTGAGCATGCTCATCCCGCAGGTGGTCGGCTGTAAACTCAGCGGCAAATTGAAGGAAGGGGCGACGGCGACCGACCTCGTGCTGACCGTCACGCAGATGCTTCGCAAGAAGGGCGTGGTCGGGAAGTTCGTCGAGTTCTTCGGGCCGGGGCTGGCCGAACTGCCGCTCGCCGACCGCGCCACCATCGCCAACATGGCCCCCGAATACGGCGCGACGTGCGGCATCTTCCCCGTGGACGCTGAGACGCTGGTGTACCTCCGCACGACCGGCCGCACCGAGGAGCAGATCGCGCTGGTCGAGGCGTACATGAAGGAGCAGGGGCTGTTCCACGACGCCGACACGCCGGAGGCGGCGTACACGGACGTGTTGGCCCTGGACCTGTCCACGGTGGTGCCGAGCCTCGCCGGGCCGAGCCGCCCGCAAGACCGCGTCGCGCTGACCGACGTGAAGAAGTCCTTCCACGACGCGCTGCCGAAGTTGAAGGAGGCGGCACTCTCCGCCAAGAAGAAGGCCCCCGCTTTGACGATGGCCGCCGACGCTGACGCCGTGGCCGGCCCAGATCCGGTCTCCGCCGGGCAACTGGCCGACGGGTCGGTGGTGATCGCCGCCATCACCAGTTGCACGAACACCAGCAACCCGTACGTGATGGTGGCCGCCGGGCTGGTGGCGAAGAAGGCCGCCGCCCTGGGGCTGATGACGAAGCCGTGGGTGAAGACCAGCCTCGCGCCCGGCTCGAAGGTGGTCACCGATTACCTGGCCGACTCGAAGCTGCTGCCGGAGTTGGAGAAGCTGAACTTCCACGTCGTCGGCTACGGGTGTACGACGTGCATCGGCAATAGCGGCCCGCTGCCGGAGGCCATCGGCAAGGAGATCGGCGACAAGGCGCTGGTCGTCAGCGCGGTCCTCAGCGGGAACCGCAACTTCGAGGGCCGCGTCCACGGCGACGTGCGGGCGAACTACCTCGCCAGCCCGCCGCTGGTCGTCGCCTACGCCCTGGCCGGCAAAGTCGATATCGACTGGGACACGGACCCGGTGGGCACCGGCAGCGACGGCGTGGACGTGTTCCTGAAGGACATCTGGCCGACCATCGGCGAGGTGCGGGAGGTGGTGGAGAAGTCCATCACCCGCGCCAGCTACCAGCGGATTTACGCCAGCGTGTACGACGGGGACGACCACTGGAAGGCGCTGCCGGTGCCCCGCGGCGACCTGTTCGCGTGGGACGCGGTGTCCACCTACATCGCCAACCCGCCGTACTTCGCCGGCATGGGCAAGACACCGCCGCCAGTGACCGAGATCACCGGGGCGCGGTGCCTCGCCCTGCTCGGCGACAGCATCACCACCGACCACATCAGCCCGGCCGGGAACATCAAGAAGGACTCGCCCGCCGGCGCGTTCCTGCTCGGCCACGGGGTGACGGTGGCCGAGTTCAACCAGTACGGCGCGCGGCGGGGGCATCACGAAGTGATGATGCGGGGCACCTTCGCCAACGTGCGTCTCAAGAACCTGCTGGTGCCGGGCGTCGAAGGCGGGGTGACGAACTACCACCCGACCGGCGAGCAAATGAGCATCTTCGACGCGGCCATGAAATACAAGGAGGACGGCACCCCGCTGGTCATCCTGGCAGGTAAGGAGTACGGCAGCGGCAGCAGCCGGGACTGGGCCGCCAAGGGCACCACCTTGCTCGGCGTGAAGGCGGTCATCGTCGAGAGCTACGAGCGGATCCACCGCAGCAACCTGGTCGGCATGGGGGTGCTGCCGCTCCAGTTCGTCGTCAGCCCGGACCTGCTCGCCCGGCGGAACGCCGACCACAAGGCGTGGCTGGAAGCGGCGAAGGCGGCCGACTCCCCGTCCGCGATGCCGCCCCGCCACGTCGAGGTCAGCGCCGCCGCGTTCCTCGGGCTGACCGGGGAGGAGACGTTCGCCATTGAGGGGTTGGTGAACGGCCTGAACACGAACTTCGCCGGCGGCAAGGAACTGACCGTGCGGGCGACCAGGCCCGACGGCACCGCCGTGACGTTCCAGGCGCTGTGCCGCATCGACACCCCGCAAGAGGTGCTGTACTACCTGCACGGCGGCATCCTGCCGTATGTGCTCCGACAACTGCTGGCGAAATGAGTCCGCCGCCGGGGCACGCGGACAGGAGGCGCGGCCCCTCGCGGGGTTGAAAAACCACGAAAAAGCCTCGCGACTCCTCGCGGAGTTGCCATTTGGGTCTGGTGCCGGACTAGCATGGTGGCGGAGGTCCCATGCCGGAAGTCATTCCACCGCCCGCCATCCGCGAGCCGATACCGTCTCGATATCATGCGGTTCGCCGCGTGAGTGAACGGTTGTGCGAGCCGCTGGAAACCGACGATTACCTGCTGCAATCGGGCGCGGAGTGCAGCCCGCCGAAGTGGCACCTGGCCCACACCACGTGGTTCTTCGAGACTTTCGTCCTCGCCGCGTACGAGTCGGGCTTTCGGCCCCATCACCCGGATTTCGGGTTCCTGTTCAACTCGTACTACGACACCGTCGGCGCGCGGTGGCCGCGGCCGGCGCGGGGGTTGCTGTCGCGGCCCACGGTGGCGGACGTGTTCGCCTACCGCCGCCAGGTGGACGAGCGGGTGGCCGCCCTCCTGACCACCGCCGACACTGCCACGCTCGCCGCCGTTCACCCGCTCATCGAGATCGGCTTGAACCACGAGCAACAGCACCAGGAGTTGTTGCTCACCGATTTGAAGAGCGCCTTCGGTCTGAACCCGATCGGTCCCGTCTATCGTGTCTCGGCCGACGCGGTGGCCGGGGGAACGGAGCTGCGGTGGACCGCGTACCCGGCCGGGGTGCGGTGGGTCGGGCACGCCGGCGACGGGTTCGCCTTCGACAACGAATCGCCCCGGCACCGCACGTTCGTGGACGCCTTCCGCATCGCCTCGCGGCCGACCACCGTCGCCGAGTACCAGGGCTTCGTGGCCGACGGCGGGTACCAGCGGTCGGACCTGTGGCTCTCGGACGGCTGGGCCGTCTGCCAACAGAAAAGGTGGACGGCTCCCCAGTACTGGCAGTCGTCCGCGGACGGATGGACGACGTACACCCTCGCCGGGCGACGCCCGCTCGTCCCGAGCGAACCGGTCTGCCACGTCAGCTTCTACGAGGCCGACGCCTTCGCCCGCTGGTCCGGCGCTCGGCTCCCGACGGAAGCGGAGTGGGAAACGGCCGCCGCCGACCACCCGCTGGCCGGCCACTTTCTGGACGCCGGTCATTACCACCCGGTTGCGGACGCGGGCGGCGGCCAGTTCTACGGGGACGTGTGGCAGTGGACGGCCAGCCCGTACACCGGATACCCCGGCTACCGCCCGGCGGCCGGCGCGCTCGGCGAGTACAACGGCAAGTTCATGTGCAACCAGATGGTCCTCCGCGGGGCGTCGTGCGCGACCCCGGCCGACCACGCCCGCCCGACGTACCGGAACTTCTTCCCGCCGGACGCCCGATGGCAGTTCTCCGGCCTCCGCCTCGCGAAGGACGGTGACGCTTGACCACCACCCGCCCGGCCGCCCCGGCCACGACCTCCGCCCCGGCCGCCACCCGCTTCCGCGACGACGTGCTGGCCGGCCTGTCGCGGCCGCAGAAGTGGCTGCCGGCCAAATACTTTTACGACGCCGTCGGGTCGCGGCTGTTCGACCAGATCACCGAACTGGACGAGTATTACCCGACGCGGACGGAACTCGGCATCATGCGGGCGCACGCCGGGGCGATGGCCGCCCGCTGCGGGGCGAACTGCCTGCTGGTCGAACTCGGTGCCGGCAGTCTGGTGAAGGTGCGGCTGCTGTTGGACGAGTTGTCGCGGCCGGCCGGGTTCGTCCCGGTGGACGTGTCCGGCGAACACCTCCGCGCGGCCGCCCGCGAGCTGACAGCTGACTACCCCGACGTGCCGGTGTACCCATTGGTGGCCGACTTCGCCCACCCGTTCGAGCTGCCGCCGGTGGCGGCCGCCCGCCGCGTCGTGTACTTCCCCGGCTCGACGATCGGCAACTTCGACCCGCCCGACGCCGCCGCCCTGCTGCGGAACGTGGCCCGGCTGGTCGGCCCCGGCGGCGGTCTGCTGCTGGGCGTCGATCTGCGGAAAGACCCGGCGGTGCTGGAGCGGGCGTACAACGACGCCAAGGGGGTGACGGCCGCCTTCAACCTGAACCTGCTGGCGCGGATCAACCGCGAGCTGGGGGCGGACTTCGACCCGGCCGCGTTCCGCCACCGGGCGATCTACAACCAGAACCGGCACCGCATCGAGATGCACCTCGTCAGCGCCGCCGACCAGTGGGTGAGCGTGGCCGGGCGGTCGTTCGCCTTCCGCGCGGGCGAAACGATCCACACCGAGAACTCGTACAAGCACGACGCGACCGAACTGGCCCGCCGCGCCGCCGCATGGCACCTCCGCGCGGACCAGACCTGGACCGACAGCGACGGCTACTTTGCCGTCCTGTACTTGACTGCCGTGGGCGGCCGCCCACCGGGAGACACACCATGAAAGCGACCTGGAACGGGGCCGTGCTGGCCGAGTCGGATTACACCGTCGTCGTGGAGGGGAACCATTACTTCCCGCCCGCCTCGGTCAAGTCCGAACTCTTCAAGCCGAGCAGCACACACACCGTCTGCGGGTGGAAGGGGACGGCCAGTTACTACACCGTCGAGGTGGCCGGCCAGCAGAACCCGGACGCCGCGTGGTACTACCCGGACCCGCTGGACGCGGCCAAGAACATCGCCGGCCACGTCGCCTTCTGGAAAGGCGTGAAGGTGGAGGCGTGACGCCCGCCCTGTTCGCCCTGAACGGCGTGACCAAGCGGTACGCCGGTCGCCCGGCCCTCGGCCCGCTCACCCTCGGCGTGCCGGCCGGGCAGACGACCGTGCTGATCGGGCCGAGCGGGTGCGGCAAGTCCACCCTCCTGCGACTCCTCATCGGGCTGGTGGAGCCGGACGCCGGGACGGTCGCCTTCGACGGCACCGTCGTCGGCCCGGCCACCGCCCGCGCGGTTCGCCTCCGCACCGGCTACGTCATCCAGGACGGCGGCCTGTTCCCCCACCTCACCGCCCGCGGCAACGTCACCCTCATGGCCCACCACCTGGGGTGGGACGTCGCCCGCGTCACCGCCCGCGTGCGCGAGTTGGCCGACCTGACCCGGTTCCCGACCGACGGGCTGGACCGCCTGCCGCACCACTTGTCCGGCGGGCAGCGGCAGCGGGTCGGACTGATGCGGGCGCTCATGCTGGACCCGGACGCGCTGCTGCTCGACGAGCCGCTCGGCGCGCTCGACCCTCTGGTGCGGGCCGACCTCCAGACCGAACTGCGGGACATCTTCCGCGCGCTCGGGAAGACGGTGGTGCTGGTCACCCACGACCTCGGCGAGGCGGCCTTCTTCGCCGACCGCGTCGTCCTGTTGAAGGACGGCCGGGTGGTGCAGGACGGTAGCCCGGCAGCCCTGTGGCACCGGCCGGCGGACCCGTTCGTCACCCGTTTCGTCCAGGCCCAGCGCGGGCCACAGATCCCCGCGGAGGCACCATGACCCGGCCCGCCATCGTCGCCGTCGTGGTGGCGTCCCTCGCCGGTTGCTCCCCCGAACGGCCGGTCGCGGTGGGGGCGAAGAAGTTCACCGAGTCGGTGATCCTCGCCGAGTTGGGCGCGCGGCTGGCCGCCGGGCCTGGGGTGACGGCCCGCCGGGACGATCTCGGCGGCACGCCGGCCCTCTGGCTCGCGCTGACGCAAGGGGACATCGACGCTTACCCGGAGTACACCGGTACCATCACCCGGCAGATCCTCCAGGCCGACCCGCCCGACTTGGCCGCCGCCCTGGCCGCACACGGCGTCCGCATCAGTAAACCCCTCGGCTTCCGCAACAACTACGCCCTCGGCATGCGGAAGGACACCGCCGCCGCCAAGGGCGTCCGCGCCATCTCCGACCTCCGCCGCCACCCCGACTTGAAACTCGGCTTCATCCACGAGTTCCTCGACCGCCCGGACGGGTGGCCGGGGGTGAAGCGGCACTACGCCCTGCCACACGCCAACGTGCAAGGGATGAACCACACCCTGGCCTACCGGTCGCTGGTGGAAGGGGCGATCGACGTGACCGAGGTGTACACCACCGACGGCGAGATCGCTCAGTACGACCTGCTCGTCTTGGCCGACGACCTCGACTTCTTCCCCGCCTACGAAGCGGTGTGGCTGTACCGCGCCGACCTGGAGACCCGGCACCCGGAGGTGGTGGCCCGACTGCGACGCCTGGAAGGGAAAATCTCCGAAGAGGCCATGCAGACGATGAACGCCGAGGTGCAGGCGAAGAAGGCTGACGAGGGGCGAGTCGCCGGCGAGTTCCTGTTCCGGGAGTTGGGTGTCGAGACGGCCCCGGCCGGCCCCGGACTGGCCGCACGGGTTCTGGAAACGACCGTTGAGCACCTGCTCCTGGTCGTCCCGTCGCTGGCCGTGGCGATCCTGGTCGGGGTGCCCCTGGGGGTGCTGGCCGCCCGCCGCCCGCGACTCGGCCGGGTGGTGCTGGCGACCACCGGCGTCATTCAGACGATTCCGTCCCTGGCGCTGCTGCTGTTCATGATCCCGGTGATGATGTGGCTGGTGGGGCAGGGGACCGGAGCACCGCCGGCGGTGGCGGCCTTGTTCCTGTACAGCCTGCTGCCGATCGTGCGGAACACCCACACCGGCCTGACCGGGATTGCCGGCTCGTTGCGGGAGTCGGCCGAGGCGCTCGGCCTGCCGGGGTGGGCGGTGTTGTGGCGGGTCGAGTTGCCGCTGGCCGCGCCGACCATCCTCGCCGGGGTCCGGACGGCCGCCGTCATCAACGTCGGGGCGGCGACCCTCGGCGGGTTCATCGGGGCCGGCGGGTACGGCGAGCCGATCCTCCGCGGGTTGGACAAGTTCGACATCCCGCTGATGTTGGAAGGGGCGATCCCGGCGGCGGTCATGGCGCTGGCGGCGGAATCGGTGTTCGGCCTGACCGGTCGCGGGTTCGCCCGCCGCGGGTGACGGCGAACGCCCGCCGGCGCGTCATCAGCGGCCGCGGGGGAGGACGACGAAGTGGACGGGGACGGTGGCGGTGAGAACCTCGCCGATGCCGGCCGTGAGGGTGCCGGCGGCCAGTCCGGGCGGGCTTTCCCACGGGACGAACACGTCGAACGTCTTCGGCTGCGGCTGCCCGGTCCACGGGAAAGTGACCAGCGACTTGGCCACGCCGGCGCTGGCCAGGGCCAGATGCAGGGCGACCTCGGTGCCGCGCGGCACCGGCTCACTCGTGTGCCCGGCCCCGATCAACTCGGTCGCCTTGTGCATCGCCCGGCAAAGGGTGACGACGTTGTCGGACACGTCCGGCAGGTGGGCGTACGCGATGAACTTCACCTTCTCGCCGGGGGCGATCTCCGGCGGCCCGAACACGCTCAGTTGGACGTCGTCGGCGACCGACCGCCAGAACGCCATTCCCCGCACCAGCCCGCCGATGGCGGTGCGGCGGGGCGGCGGCGGGACGACCACCGGCGGCCGCGCCGTCGGCAACTCGAGGCCCGGCGTCCAACTCCCCGGCTCCCAGCCGACCGGCCGACGCAGTTCCGCCGTCACCCGCAGCGCGGCGCTGACTTTCTTCGCCGGCGGCAACGCGGGCGGAGGCACGACGGCCGTGGGCAGCACGATCATCCGCGGCGGGGCGACCGGCAGGGGCGACGGGTCGGGTTTCCGCGGCGGTTTGGGAGTCGGGGACGCGACGGGAACCGGGTCCGGGGACGGCGTGCGGGAGACCGGTAAATCGAAGTCGATCGTCCCTTCGGAGTCCCGCTCCGGCAGGGACCGCTTGCGCAACTCGAACGTCTTCGACAACTCCATCGCGTCGCGGAGGGTGCTGGCCGTGACCGACAGCGGCGACGACTCCCGTACCGCGTCCGCCAACGCCCGGAGGTCGTCCCGCACCGTGGCCAGCGACGGCCGATCCGCCGGGTTCTTCGCCAATAGTCGCAGGATCAGTTCGCCCAACGGCGGCGGGACGTGCGGGTTCCGCATCCGCACCGGCAGCGGGTCGCGGGTCTGGTGCGCGATCATCTTGTCCACCACCGACCCGTCCGGGAACGGCGGCTTCCCGGTGACGGCCAAGTACAGCACCGCCCCCAACGAGTAGGCGTCGGCTTCCGGCGAGCGGACGGTCGGGTCGGCCACCGTCTCCGGCGGGGTGAAGTCCATCCGCTCCACCGCCGCGTGGGAGGTGGACATGGTGTCGAACATGGAGTCGTCGTCGGTGTCGGCCAGGATGTCGCCGAGGCCGAGGTCGAGCAGGCGGGGCTTGCGGTCGCCGCCAATCAGGATCGCCGACGGGCGGAGCAGGCCATGCACCACCCCGGCCGCGTGGCAGGCGACCAACCCGTCGGCCAAATCGGCGAACAGCCGGGCGGCGACATCCGGAGCGAGCGGGTCGCGGGCGACGGCCCGAGAGAGCGGTTCCCCGTCGGCGAACGGCCACGCCAGGTAGTGACACCCGCCGGCCGTGTCCACGTCGGCCAGCGGCACGAGCGCCGGGTGCGGCGGCAGGGCGGCCAGTCGGGCCACGTGCCGCTTCGCCTCGCGGGACTTCCACAAACTTCGGAGCGGCATCACCCGCACCGCGTACCGGCCCCCGCTGGTCGCGTGGACGGCCCGGTACATGGTGCCCAGGTTGTTGTCGCCGAGCGGCTCGAGCAGCAGGTACGGCCCGACCGCCAGTCGGTCGGCGTCGCCGGCGACGGCGGTTCGCGCCTGGTACTCGGTGAGCAGCCCCTTCGACGTCAGGTACTCGGCGAACCCTTCCCCGTCGCCGCCGGCGTAGGCGGTCGCGTACTCGGCCTGGGCGGCGCGCACCCGCGCCGGTTCGAGAACCCGCGCGACGGCCAGCCCGTCCGCCACGGTGGCAACGTCGAGGGCGGCGGTGGCGGGGAACGGAACCATGACGGGAAAACAGCCCTGCGATTTCGGGGTCGCGACTTCGAATGCCGGACTATAGAACGGAGATCGCCGCGCATCCAGCGCGGTTCGTCGGGTCCAGCGATTTCGGCCGAGGCCGAAAATCCCCGCCGATCTCCACTCGCGGTTAAGACGGACTTGCTTCGCTCGGTAGAATGTGACAACAGCGGTCAATGCCCGCACCGCTCCCCGACGAGAACCCACGCCATGAGCCGCTCTCTTGCCCGCTCCCCGGACTCGCACCCGTCCCAGACGGGTTCACACCCGGCCGCCGCCGCCGACCTGATCTCGGCTCGCCGCAAGTTGCCGCTGGTGGAATCCATCGTCCGCGACATCGTCGGCACCCGCCGGCGGTTAGCCATCTTGACGGCCGAGCGGGACACCCTGGACAGTTTCCGCCGGGAACTGACGTGGGCGTCCCGCAGTCGGCGGTACTCTGTGACGGAAGAGGCGGTGACCGCCGAATCGACCGTCGCCACCGCCGTCGAGGAACTGTCCGACCTGGGCGTGTCCCTGGTGGACCCCGACGCCGGGGCGGTCGAGTTCCCGACGCGGATCAACGGCCAGCCGGCCGCGTTCAGTTGGAGGCTCGGCGAGGACGAGGTGCGGCACTGGCGGATCGCCGGCGACGCCACCCGCCGGCCGATTCCGGACGACTGGCGAACGGGCGGGTCGGCACGGGGCCGAAACCAACCGTGAGGCGACAACCGCCGTAAATTTTCCCCGCCCCGCTTGCCCCCCCGGTGGTCGTGATCTAGATACTGTTGTCCGCGAGACGCGGCCGGGTTCGACCGGCCGGGAACGTCGAGCGGACCCCGGATCGTGCCCTCGGCGACCCGTGCTCACCCGACGCGACCACCAGCGACGGGGCACTCTTCATGAGTGCTTTCTCCGTTCCGAGGGGGGAACGGTTAAAGCGGCCAGGCTACCGAAGGGATGGACGGGACCCGACAGTACGCTTGGTAGTCCGGGCAGCCGCAAGGCTGCCCGGATTTTTTTGCGCGCCCACACGACCCCTCACCTGTTGTTGTGCGAATCCATTCAGAGGGGTAGCATTCGGAGACGCTCCTTTCGTCCTCAGGCTGACCCCGCATGGCTGTTGAGACACGCACCGCCGAACCCGACCTGCACGCCGTCACCGCCGCCCTCGTCGAGTCGTACTCGCGGTGCGGGCTGATTCATCACCTCGGCCACGAGCCGCTGCCCAGCCGCGACGCCGTCGTTGAACTGCTCGGCGACCTCCGCGAGGTGCTTTTCCCCGGCTACGGCCGCCGCCAGAACTTGCACGCCGGGAACATCGGCCTGTACGTCGGCAGCTTGGTGGACGGTCTGCACGACAAGCTGACCGCGCAGATCGTCCGCGCCATGCAGCACGAGAAGTGCAAAGACGACGCCGACTACCACTGCGTCGGGGAGGCGTGCCAGAAGGCGGCCGACCTGCTCCGCCGACTGCCGCACGTCCGCCAGACGCTGGAACGGGACGTGGCGGCGGCATTCCGGGGCGACCCGGCGGCGAAGAGTCACCACGAGATCGTCTTCTGCTACCCCGGTCTGGAGGCCATCGCCGTCTATCGGGTGGCGCACGAGATGCACCGCCTCGGTGTCCCGTTCATCCCTCGCATGATGACCGAACACGCGCACTCCAAAACGGGCATCGACATCCACCCCGGCGCGGTCATCGCCCCCGGCTTCTTCATCGACCACGGCACCGGCGTGGTGATCGGCGAGACGTGCGACCTCGGCGAGAACGTGAAGCTGTACCAAGGGGTGACACTCGGCGCGCTCAGCTTCGACCGGGACGAGTCCGGCGAACTCGTCCACGGGTCGTACAAGCGGCACCCGACGCTCCGGGACAACGTGGTGGTGTACGCCAACGCCACCATCCTCGGCGGCCGCACCGAGATCGGCGAAGGGGCCGTCATCGGGTCGAACGTGTGGCTGACCAAATCCGTCGAGCCGTTCGCCGTGGTGGTGCTGGACAACCCCCAGCACAAGGTGAAGGGCGGCCGCCCGGCGCGGACCACTCCGGACGCCATCAACTACCACATCTGATCAAACCACCGACCGCCTTCATTCCGTTTGTTCGGGTCGGTCGCTCTCTTCGAGAGTCAGTGCGTAGGGAACGTCGCTCCCGGAGAGAGCGGCCGACTCGAACAACCCGATCATGGAATGGCCCAGCGCACCTCCGCAGGGCTGTTCAGCGGTTGAAGTTGGGCGGAATATTACCGCCGAGGGCGCGAGACGGCACATGAGGAAGAAGCCTCTTTCCCGGTGTTTTCTCCGCGCTCTCTCGTGCCCTCGGCGGTGAATCCGTCTTCAATTTGAATCTCTGAGTCGCCCAGCGCACCTCCGCAGTCGGCGTTGACCGCACCCGATCGGCACGCTATTACGCGGTGAACGGTCGGGGGGCGACCGCGCCCACGCACGATCCGGTGCCCGACGGGGGGACGACGGTGAACCGACTTTTCATCCTGAGTGTGACGGCCGCGACGGGCGGATTGACCGGGTGCGCCAGCACCTGGGACACCGTCACGAGCCGCGACTTCCGCAAGGCCCCGTTCAGCAGCACCTTCCGCTCCGAAGACCCGATGACGGTGCTGCGGACGAAGGTGGACGGGGACGCCCGCGCGAAGGCGATGCGGAACCTGAAGGAGCCGGCCGCCCACGACAAGCCGGCCGCCGAGCAGGACGAGGCCCTGCAAATCCTCGGGCAGGCGGCCACCAGCAACCCCAGCCCGGTCCTCCGCGCCGCCGCCGTGGACGCGCTCGGCCGGTTCAAGGACCCCCGCGCCCTGCCGCTGCTCATCGCCGCGTACCACAAGGCCGACGGCCTCGACGACGCCACGCGGAAGGCCGAGCGGGACGCCGACCTGGTGCCGGTCGCCGCCCGCGGGTCGGTCACCCCCGACCCGTTCCCTCTCACCGGGCCGACCGGCTTCCCGCCGGAGTTCGTCGTCGGCGTGCGGTCGCGGGTGATCAACGCCCTGGCCGCCACCGACAAGCCGGAAGCGGTGCGGTTCCTCGCCGACGTCGCCACCGGGGCGATGCGAAAGGAGGCCGACCCCGACGACCAGAAGGTGCGGGTGGCGGCGGTTCGCGGGTTGGGCCGGATGCGGCATAAGGAATCGGTGGTCGCGCTGGCCAGGGTGTTGCAAACCGACGGGAAAAAGGACATCCTGATGGCGGACTCGGCCCACAAGGGACTCGTCGATCTGACCGGGAAGGAGTTGCCCGCCGACGGCGAGAAGTGGGCCGAAGTGATCCAGGCCGGGTTCGTCGTGCAGCCGGAACAGACCGGCTTCCGCCGGGTCATGGGCGCGATCACGCCGTAACCGCCGCAGGAGTACGTCATGGCGAAGGGCAAGCCGGCCGTCGTCCCGTTGCACCAACTCGCGCCGCACCAGCCGGCCGACTTCTTCGCCCTGCTCGCCGAGAAGACCCGCAAGACCACCCGCGACGGCCGCACCTTCTTCGAACTGAAGTTCCGCGACCTCCGCCGGACGGTGGCCGTCGCCGTCTGGCCGGAGAGCGATCTCTTCCCGAAGTGCGAATCCGAGTTGCCGGTCGGCGGCTTCTACAAACTTCGCGGCACGTTCAGCGAACACCCCAAGTACGGCCCGCAAGTCGAAGTCGTCCAACTCCGCGAGGTCCGGGACGGCGACGCCGCCGACGGCTTCAAGGAGGCCGACTTCTTCGACCGCTCGCGGTTCGACGCCGAGGCGATGTTCGCCGAAGTGCGGGCGCTGGCCGAGGCGGAAATCGCCGACTTGCCGCTCCGAAAGCTGACGGTCGAACTGCTCGACGCGCACGCGGCCGTGCTCAAACCACTCCCGGCCACGAAGGACCGCTTCTTCCCGTTCCCCGGCGGCTGGCTCGAACACGTCGTCGGCGTGACCAAGAACTGCCTGTTCCTGGTGGACCGCTACCGCGCTCATTACCCGGAGTTGAACCCGCCGCTGAACCGGGATGTGGTCGTCTCATCGGCGATCCTGCACGACCTCGGCCGGGTGGCGGAGTTGCAGTTGCCGCCCGTGCCGGGGCAACCCGTCGGGGTGAGCGTGGACGGCGAACTGTTCGGCCATCAGTTGCTTTGCCGCGACTTGGTGCGGGATCACGCGAAGTCGATCCCGGAACTGAACCCGGACCTGCTGAAGCTGCTCGAACACGTCATCGTGGCGCACTTGGCACTGCCGGCGTGGGGGTCGCTGCGACTGCCGGCGGTCCCGGAGGTGCTGATCCTGCACCACGCCGACGACCTGGACGCGAAGATGGAGATGTACGCCCGGTGCCTGATCCGAGACCCGTCGGCCGGCCCGTTCACCGACCCCGACCCGGTGCTGAAACGCCCGCTGTGGAAAAGCCGAACGGTCTAACAGGGTGGCCCGCACTCTCCGAGTGCGGTCTTCAAGAATCCGCACTCGGAGAGTGCGGGCCACCCTAGCGTTTTCTCCCCTTCTTCCCCTTCGCTTCCACCTTGCGCCGCAGGCGGTAGCCGTCGCCGCCCTTGAAGGTCATCAGCACGGTGCCGACGCCGGCGCAACTCTCGAACAGGTCGGCGGTGGTCTGCTCGTCGTCCGGCCAGCAGTAGACGAAGATCAGGTCGAAGTCGTCCGGTTCCAACCCGGACTGCGGGTAGGCGTCGTCCGACTCGGTCACGAGCCACGAGTACTCGCCAGCGGAGATGTCGTCGTGCCCGCGGGGGATGAAGCTGCCGTGGATGAACTCGACTGCCACGTCGAACGCCTCGGCTAGTTGGCGGGCGGTATCGACCAACTCCCACTCGGTCTCGATGCCGACGGCCTCGTACCCGATCATGGCGGCCAGGCTGGCGGACACGCCCAGGCCGCTGCCCCATTCGAGAAAGGTGTTGCCACGGAGCAGCGAGGCGTCCGTGATCGCCCGCAGAGTGCGGTAGAAGTTCTCGTAGTCGCTCGGCACGAAGCCGGGGATGCCGGCGTCGGCCAGCGCCTCCTCGACCCGCCGGTCGGCCTCGGCGAGGAACTTCCGCACCGGGTATGGCACCGGCGTGACATCGAGTTCGGGAAGTGGCACATCGACGAGGGGCATGAGCAACCACCTCACAATGGGAGGACGCGAACGCGACTCTTCTTAAGATCGAGTACGATCAGTGCGCCGTCGGTCAGGAGTTGTTCGTGTGCCGTGAGCGTATCAAGGATGAGTTGCCCGACTTGCTCGGGTAGCACCCGTTGACCGCGAAGTTGGATCACGCTTGGACCGGATGCGTGCGTCAGTGCAAGGGTCGTGCCGAAATCCAGGTCGTGGGTGAACACGAGGCAATCGTTCGCCCTCGCCCAATCCATCAACTCCTCGTCCGGCGCGTCTTGTGCCCCAACGGTTTGCCAGTGGATGGCGTCACGGCCGTTCCCGACGAGGAACGGCACCCACTCCGGCGACAGGTTCATATCAATGAGGACGCGGAGGCTCATGCGGGCACCAAGTCCTCGACCCGTTCCTCCAGCCGCCATGCGGCGTAGCCGAGCGCGGCGTCGATGTCCTCCGGTTCCAAATACGGGTACGCGGCGAGAATCCGCTCCCGCGTGTGCCCGCCAGCCAGCAACCCCAAAATGACGGACACCGTGACTCGCATCCCGCGAATGCACGGCTTACCGCCCATCACTTTCGGGTCGAGGGTGATCCGTTCGATGTCCATGGTTGATGCCTCCGTATCAGTCCCGCGCCTTCCGCTCGTTCTTCTTCCGCTCGGACTCGGTCAGGTACAACTT
>JBBRUO010000024.1:0-21298 GCA_038247725.1 Gemmatales bacterium | reverse complement strand
AGGTAGTGGAAGTTGATCTCGTAGGCGATGTAGATGTCGGCCAGGGCGAGGGTGAGGAGGATCGCCCACAACTGGTTCACCCGCTGCACCACCAGCGCGGCGACCAGGAACATGACGAACATCTTCACGTACTCGATGAAGAACGGCCACGCCCGCGTCTGACTGATGGCCGTCTGGTAGCTGGCGCACACCCACAAGGCGAAGGCGATGAGCAGCCAGTGGATGCGGTTCCACCCCGGCCGCCGCCCGCCCTCGGTCGGCCCGTAGGTCGGGTAGTACATCAGCCCGCAGCGGGCGATCGCCGTGGCGACCATCGCCACGACCGCGACGAAGAACGACCACTGGACGTCCTTGGGCAACTCGTACTGCCAGATGTATTGCGGCCGCATGACGGCGAAGAAGTAGTATGCCAGCAGGGGGATGAGCGGGCCGAGCCACAGCCCGCCGAAGACGGCCGTCGCCGTCATCACCGCCATCGCGATCAGCTTGTTGCTCACGGTTCAAACCCCAGTCAAGGCGGGTCGGGTGGCGGCGGGACGGCGGGCGAGGGCCTGATACAACCCGGCCTCGGCGCGGGCGGCGGCGGCGGCCCACCCGTGCTCGCGGAGAACCCATTCACGGGAGCGGCGGCCGAGGTCGCGCCGGGCGGCGGCGTCCCCGAACAGTTTCACCACGGCGTCCGCGAACGCCGCCGGCGACCCGCCGACGGCGGCCGGGAACGCGCCGAGCAGGCCGGAGGTCGCGGCCGGCGTGCAGACCATCGGGCGGGCCAGCGCCGCCGCTTCCAGCACCTTGTTCTTGATCCCCACCCCGCTGACGAACGGCATCACCGCCACCGCCCGCTCGCACACCGCCTGCCGCAGGTCGGGCACGTCGGCCAGCAATTCCACGCCCTCGGCGGCGCACGCCCGGCGGACCCGTGCGGTCGGGGCGAACCCGATCACCGTGACCCGCGCCGTCGGCACCGCCTTCCGCACCCGCGGCCACACGCGGCCGACGAACCAGTCCACCGCGTCCTCGTTCGGGCCGAACTCCAGCCGCCCCCAGAAGGCACAGGTGTTCGGCCGTTCGGCCGCCGGCACGGGCGCGAAGAACTCGGCGTCGACCCCGTTCGGGATCACGTCCACCGCCGGGAACCCGGCGATCGTCCGCATGGCCCGCCGGTCGCGGTCGGACACGACCCACCCGCGATCCACCACCCGCCGGTACGCCCGCTCATACACCCCCTGCACGGCGGCCAGTCGCAGGTGCTTCCACGTCCCGCGGTGGAGTGGTTTGAACATGGACCAGTGGAGCAGGGCGGCGTCGTCGGCCGCGTGCCACACCCGCACCGGCCCCCGCACCGCCCGCAGCAGCGGGATCGCGTTCACCCCCAGCACCGCCACCGCGTCGTAGTCGCCGTCCCGCACCGCGCCGGCCAGTCGCGGCAGCTGGGCGAGATTCAATCCGAGATACCGCTCGAACCGCCGCTGGAGCCGACCCGGCTCGGCGATGCCTTCCGTCGTCGGCGGCTGCTTCGACAGGTCGATCACCCGCCGCAGGCCCAACCCGTCCACCGCCGGCGGGTCGGACGGGGCGAACGTGGCGGCGTCCACGGCGTGCCCCCGCGCGGCCAGCGCGCGGGCCATCTGCGACCCGTGGATGTCGCCCCCGCTCGCGCGCGGCCAGTGGAACTTGTCCTTCACGAACAGCACCCGCAGCGGGCGACGGTCGGCCGGCAGGGTCACGACATCGCCCTCTGGGTCGGCTCGTCTGGGGTGGGGGCGACCGGCTTGGGCGCGGCGTTCACGGCCCACCAACTGCCGGCGACGGGGCCGGTCCGCGGGACGAACGGCTTGGGGGCGGCGGCCGCCGCCAGCCGTCGCCGGGTGACGAACGCCCCGGCCCACCCGCCGGCGACGGCGAACAGCACGTCGGTCGGGCTGCCGACCCGCGACGGCTGCAGCAGTTGGCCGAACTCCAGCAGCACCCCGGCGGCCGCGCACCCGCCCACGGCGTACCACGTCGCGCGGCGGTCGGAACTCCGCTTCCACCCCCACGCGGCCGCCACGCCCAGCGGCGCGAACAGCCACACCTTCCGCACGATCTCCTCCAACCCCCACAGGTACGTCTTGCCGATCTGCTGGTCGAACGGCAGCCAACTCGCCCGCCCGGCGTTGGCGGCCAACAGCGGCGGGTGGAACTCGAACGGCTGCCATTGGTGGACGCAGAGGACGCCGAGCCACAGTTGCCAGAACACCGCCGCCAGCCGCGGGCGGTACTTCCGGCTGCCCTTGTCCGTCACCGCCAGGGCAATCCCCCAGCCGACCAACACGCCGAACGCGAGGACCAGCACGTCGGTGGTACTGGGGTGGCGGGACTGCACCGGCCACTGCGCCAGTTCCAACACCGCACCCGCCGCGAGGCCGGCGACGGCGACCTGCGGCAGGGCGTTCACCGACTTCCACCGCCCGCCGAGGCCGGCCACCAGGAGACCGCCGGGGATCGCGAGGGCGAGCAGTTCGCACCACGCCGCCACCTTCTTCCAATCTTCCACCGCCGTGACGCCGGGCCGCGCGGCCAGTTCGCCGAGCGGGACCAGTGTCACCGTCCGGTCGCGGAGCCGGCGGTACCAGTCGGCCGGGCTGGCCGTCAGGTCGAACGGGAGGGTCTGGGCGGTGAGGGCGCAACAGGCGTAAACGATCAGCAGGTTCCGGGTGCCGTCGAGGCGGCTGAGGGATTGTCGCGCGGCGTCGGTTAACCGTTGCCCGGCGAACACCCACGCGGTCACCCCGCAGGCGGCCCCCAGCCCCTGTGCCCAGATGTCGGACCCGCAACACGTCCGGCCGGCGAAGGACAGTTGGCCGAATTCGACGACCGCCGCGAACGTCAGGCACGCCGGCACCACCGCCGCGCCGAGGGCCGCCGTCGCCGCGCGGCCGGGGCGGTCCACCCGCATCGCGCCGAGCAAGAAGAAGCCGAGCGGCACCCCCAGACACCAGTTCGCCGCCCAGTCGGAACGGGACGTCGGCCACAGGGTGGCGCGGACGGTTCGGTCGAACGCCGCCGTCGCCTCGTCCCACGGCCGCGGACGGTAGTCGAACGGGACATAGCTGCCGTACACCGTGAACGCGGCCACCCCGACCGCGAGGGCGGCGTACCAGCGGGAGGTGAGCAGGTTGGGGGCGTTCACCCGGTCCCCTCCAGGTCGCCGGGGGCGCGCGGCGTCTCGTCCGCCGGCACCAGCGGCACCCCCTCTGGCCCGCCGGCCGCGTCCGCCAGGCGGGCCGGAGGCGGCGCCGCCTTCTCCCGCGCCCGCACCAGCAGCGCCTTGGCCACCTCGTCGGTGGTGGCGTACTCGACCGGCACCCAGACCCAGTCGAGCAGCCACAGCTCCAGCCAGATGATGCCGAGCGCGACCGGCATCATCAGCCAGCCGGCCATGTCGTGCCCGATGGCGTCCCCGAACCCCTTCCACCCGGCGTGATACACCAGCCCGGTGGCGACGATCCGCAGGATGTTGCACACGACGGCGATGGGCACGGCGGTGAGGAACACGAACAGCCGGTGGGCGGTCGGACGCGATGGCGGGCAGAGCAGGCAGATGGCCGCCGTGAGGGCGACGAACGTGAGCAACATGCTCAGCCCGGCGCACGGCGCGGCCACGTCCAACTGGGTGCCGTCGAGGGTGATCATGTACCGCTGGCTGGCGTCCCCGCCGGCCCCGACGTAGGACGGGAAGCCGAGCAGTTGGAACGACGCCGACGCCGCCTCGGTGGCGACGACGCGGAGGGCCGTCCCCACCTTCTGCTGAACCTGCCACGGCATCGGTACGGCGAACACCCAGAACGCCAGCGCCGGCCACGCCCACTTCACCCCAACCCAACCGCCGCAGAACATCCACGCCACCCCGGCGAACGCGACGCCCAGCGCCACCCCGCACAGCGGTTCCTTGGCGTAGTTCGTCTTCAGTGCGAACAGGGTGAGCAGGCCGGCGGCGGCGAAGAACGCCAGCCCCCACCGGTTCGGCCACCGCACCGGCCCCTTCACCTTCACCGTGCGGGCGACGGCCACCGCGGCCACCCCGGTCGGTTCGGCCGTCACCACCGCCACCGTGCGGGTCGGGAACCGGTCTCGCCGCAGCCATAACAGGTAGCCGCACACGAACGGCACCAGGAACCCGTGCGAGTAATCCGCGTAGGTCCACTGGTTCGTCACTTCCCACGCGCCCAGCCACAGGCCGGCTACGACGGCGAGGAACACCCCGCCGGCGGCCCGCCGCCACTTCGGGTCGCGGTACAGTTCAGTCGGCGGTGCCGGTGGGGGGGTGGACACTCGGAACCTCGGGGAGCGGACCCGGCGCGCCGGCGCTCGGTCGATGCTCACGTTAACTCACAGGAAACCGCGCCCGTCGTCAACCCACGTCTGCCAGCCGAACTCGCACCTGGGCGATTCATTCAGGCTGGGGTAAACTCCGTTGGCGGACCGATCCCCACCGCTCCTCGAACATAGTGCGTGCCGGACGGGGAAGATGGCTCGGTCGGGAAAAGCCGTCGCCCCCATCCCCCGAAAAGGATGTCCGTCGTGACCGCGCCCGCGCCCGTCCCCTTCGCGCTCGCCTGTGGGCAACTCCGGCCGCTCCGGTTGGCGGTCGAACACCTCGACGGCGGGCGGATCGCGGAGGGCGAACTCGACCAGCCGCACGCCCTGATCGGCTCGGCCGCCGGGTGCGACATCGTGCTGAATCACCCGGACGTGGCCGAGCGGGTCGCCTGCCTTCAGGTGCTCGACGGCCAGGTGTACGTCATCGAACTGAGCGGGACCGCGATCCACCGGCTGACCCCGGAGTCGCCGTTCGTCGTCGGCCCGTTCACCCTCCGCCTGTTCGAGTCGCCGTCGGACGGCCCCGCTCCCCGCGTCGGCGACCCGCTCCGGGACCGCGTGAGTGACCGCGAGTGGCCTCGCGTCCGGCTGACGTCCGGCGACGCCACGCCGCGGGAGATCGATCGGCGGCTGACGTTCCTCGGCCGGCGCGGTACCCCCCGGTCGGTCGAAGTCGCCGACCCGTGGGCGTACCTCACCCTCACCCGCGACGGGGTGTTCGTCGTAGACCTGCTGGCGGCGGGCACCCGCGTGAACGCGGAGTCGGTGCGGGTGGCCCGGCTGGCCGACGGCGACGAGTTGAGCGTCGGGCACGACACCTACACGGTGACGGTCGGCGGGTCGGACCCGGCGTGGGATCTGCCGGCGTCGGTCGGGCGGCTCTCGGAGGCGCTGTTAGGCGGGCTTCCCCTCGGCGACGCCGACGCGGACGAACAGTTGGTGCCGCTGGTGGCGACCCCGTCTTCCCCCGTCCCGATTCCGGTGCCGGCGAACCTCGACCCCGACCTCGTGGCGATCCTGAAACAGGCCGGCAGCCTGCGAACCCAGTTGCTCGACCAGTTCCGCCGGACGGTGGACGGGATGCTGGCGGACTTCGCCAACCTGCGGCGGGAACAGTTGGTCGCCCTGCGGGACGAGATGGCGCGGATGAGCGAAGTGACGGGGCAGTTGGACCGGCTGCGGGATCGGGCCGGCATCACGCAACTGCCACCGCTCCCGGTCGAGGAGCGGGCAGCCTCGGAGTCGGCCGCCGACGCTGGGCCGGGGGTGAGCGAGGAGACGGCGGCCGTCCACCTGGCGGTGTACGACCGGCTGACGGTGTTGGGGCGGGAGCGGCCGGGGCTTTGGAAGCGGCTGCGGAGTCTGCTGGGCGGCCGCTCCGATCTGCCGGGGTGAGTCACCGCGCCCCCGTGAGGGCGAGGGGGCCGATGGCCCGCGCGCCGCCGCCGTTGGCGGCCAGCGCCGCGTTCGGGATGATCAGGAACTGGAAGCCGACGTTGTTCCCCGGCACCAGCGCGGAGAAGCTGAACCCGAACGACATGGTCACGTCCGTCCCGGTGCGGTTGAACGTCAGTTGCGTGCTCTGTGCCTGGTTGGTGCCGAAGTCGAACACGTTCGTCAGGCTCATGCTGTACTTGGTGCTGAGCTGGTACCCGAGGCTGGCGATGAGCACCCGGCTCTGCACCGGGTCGGTGTACCGGTAGCCGAGGTACAGGTTGCTGCCGTCCGGCCGATTGTAGAAGACGCCGACGTTCGCGTACTTGGCCCCGTTGGTGACCGGCTCCACCCACCCGCTCGAACTGATGGCGGTGCGGTCGCCGACGTTCCACACGTAGTTGTACTCGAGGAACCCCAGCACCTCGCCGAAG
Organism: Gemmatales bacterium; assembly: GCA_038247725.1. Classification (GTDB taxonomy): domain Bacteria; phylum Planctomycetota; class Planctomycetia; order Gemmatales; family Gemmataceae; genus JALHQU01. The sequence continues at coordinate 15,068 of JBBRUO010000024.1, read as the reverse complement.
TTGTCGCGGGTCGGGGTCGGGAACACCGACGCCGACAGGTCCAGGCTCATCCAGTCCACCGTGTGATCCGCGCCGGGCCGCCCCCGCTTCGTCTGCCACCGCTGCCGCAGGTCGAACTGTAGGACGTTGAGCGTGTCGAGCGTCTCCGGGCGGTTGTCCACCAGCCGGCGGACGGCCAGCGACTGCGGGTCGAAGATGGGCGAGTTCCGCAGGGCCGCCCCGGCACTGCCGGGCGTGTACAGTTGTGCCCACGGCCGCCACGTCCGGTACGACAGGTCCATCGTGTCGTCGTTCAGCCGGTTCAGCAGCGGGAAGTCGCGGCGGTCGGCCGACGCATACCCGGTGAAGAAGTTGGTGCCGGCCGTCACCTTGTGGTGGATGCCGCGGACGTTGAACAGGTCGCTGCTGAGGTCCGGGTACAGGCGGGAGAACGGGATGCTGGCCCGCACCCCGCCGCCGCCGTAGAGCCGCGCCTGGTCGTCGCCGCTGAGGTTTTGGGTGTAGTACGCGATGTCCCCGGTCGCGTACGGCTCGAACCGGAACGGGCCGGCGTCGATGGGCACCCCGATCCGCTGGTTCACGTTGAACAGCCCGGTGTTCACCGCCCGCGCCTCCGACGGCAGGGTGGACAGCGGCTCCTGCGAGGCCGGGTTGAACTCCGCGTACCCGCCGGTCGCTCGCGCCGAGTAGACGAACAGGTCGAGGACGCTCTGGCCGGTGACGGCGGCGTCCCCGCGGGGCAGCCAGTTCGTCTCCGTCACCCACGGGCGGTTCACGTTCGTTTGGCCGAGGACCGACCACGTCACGTTGCCGGTGGCCCCGTAGGCCTGGCCGAACGTCTCCTGGTTGGCCTCGTTGTCGAACGCCAGTTTGTAGTACTGCTCGTAGAAGTTCTTATCGCTGAGGTACGCGAACTGCCCGACCGCCCGCGCGTAAGTGGTGCCGTCCTCGTACAGGTCTTGGCTGTGTTTCCAGTTGAACCGCCCCCGCGTCCGGAACGTCTTCAGGGACGACTCCGGCTCGGTCCCGCGGAACCCGCCGAGCAGGTCCGGTCCCTCGTCGTAGATGACGTACCCGTTGACGCTGCCGGAGTTCGGGTACGCCGGCCCGAACAGGGCGTCCCGGTACAGGTACTGCGTGCCGAACGCCGGCCCGCGGAAGCTCAGGTAATCGACGTGCGCCCGCCACTGGTGATTGGGCGGCGGCCGCAGCGCCAGCAACTTGTACACGTCCCAGGTGGTGTACGCCTGGAACCCGAACACGTTGTCCTGGCGGAACAGGAACGAGTTTAGCGGCCCACCCGGATCGGACAGGTCGGTCTTGTATCGGGGGATGAACATCAGCGGCACGCCCTGCACCCGCAGGCGGTTCTGGTAGGCCGTCAGCATCCGCTCGTCGGACACGTCCACTTGGCCGGTGCGGAGGTCGCGGTACGCGCGGCCGAAGACGTTCCGCTTCACCACCCGTTGCTCGACGAGCGTCGCCTCCCGGCTGGTGATCGTCAGGGCCGGGTCGGCCGGCCGCTTGCTGGTGAACAGGGTGGTGTCGTACGCCTTCCACTCGCGAGGCCCCAGCCGCTGAATCTCCCGCCCCCGGATGTGAACGCTGTCCAGGCCGGCCGGGAACTTCGTCTCCAGGTCGGCGTCGAGGGCGACCGCCTTGTTCTTGTCCACGTCGTAGTAGATTTCCTCCGCCCGGAGGATCTGCTGGCTCGGCTGGGTCGCCTTCCCGGCCCCGCTCGCGTTGCCGCCCAGGGTGCGGATGACGACGTTCCCCGACAGGTACAGCTCGACCGTCAGCTTCTCGTCCTTCGGCTCGTCCGCGGCCTTCCCCGCGTCTTCCTTGGGGGTGCGATCCAGGTCCAACCCGCCGCCGAGGATGTCGGCCGGGGCCTTCAACCCGCGGACCCAGATGACCACGTTGTCGGCGGCGAACTCGATCTCCTCGACCGGCTGTCCCGGCACATCCGGGAGCGTCACCACGTTCACCGTCAGCCCGCCGGAGTACGTCAGCCGCTGGGTGCCGTCCGGCCGCTTGTCCACGGTGTAATCGTTCAACTTCCCGTACCGCGGGCCGAACCGGATCGTCTGCTTGGCGGCGGCCGGCAGCACCACCCCGGAGCCGTCCGGCAGCAGCAACTCCGCCCGCGGTCCCGCCTTCGGCGTCTGCTCGGGCGGCAGATCCCCGCGCCCGGTCCCCGGCTGAAGCGAAGTCCGCGTCGAGACGGGGTCGTCGGGGCCGGAGCCGAAGGTGGGGATTGGCGGGAGCGGGTCCGCCGGTTGCACGGGCAAGACGGGCAAGACGGGAATCAGCGGTGTCGCGTCCGCCTGACCGCGCGCGGCCGTCGCCGACACGCCCCCGGCGATCAGCAGCACCAACCCGGCGATGACGACCCCCCTGCCCACGTCGCCTCCGTTCGCCCGCGCATCGTGCGCTGGAGCGTTCCGGTTTCCGGTCCGATTCGGTCGAAGGGCGGACTTATAAACGGACGGCCGGGGAAATCAAGTCGGAAGTGGCGACTTCGAGCGTCGCGGTGGGCAGGCGGAAGTTGGCGAGGTTGGTCAAACAGTCGTTGGATTTAGAGTTCGGGCCGAGGAACTCAAGCGGCCGATGCCGCCGCGAGTTCCACGGCCCGCGACGGCGTCACGCCAGCACGTCCTTGATAACCTTGCCGGCCACGTCCGTCAGGCGGTAGTTGCGGCCGTTGTGGAAGTACGTCAGTTTCTCGTGATCGAAGCCGAGCAGGTGCAACAGGGTGGCGTGGAAGTCGTGCGTGTCGTGCCGGTCCACCGCCGCCTTGAACCCGAACTCGTCGGTCGCCCCGTGGCTGACCCCGCCTTTCACCCCGGCCCCGGCCAGCCACACGGTGTTGGCGTGCGGGTTGTGGTCGCGGCCCGGCTTCGGCCCCGGCTGCGAGATCGGCAGCCGCCCGAATTCCCCGGCCCAGACCACCAGCGTCGAATCCAGCAACCCCTTCGCCTTCAAGTCCGTGAGCAGCGCGGCGACCGGCTGATCCGTCTCGCCGGCAAACCCGCTGTGGTTGCCCTTGATGTCGACGTGCCCGTCCCAGCTCAGTTGGTTGTCCATGCCGCCGCTGTAGATCTGCACGAACCGCACCCCGCGCTCCACCATCCGCCGGGCCATCAAGCATTGCTTGGCGAAGTGGTCGCACTCCTTCCGGCCGACGCCGTACAGCTCCTGCGTCGCCTTGGATTCCTTCGCCAGGTCCATCGCCTCCGGCGCAGCCGACTGCATCCGGAACGCCAGTTCGAAGCTCTTGATGCGGGCTTCCAGTTCCCGATCCGGCCCGGTCTGTTCCAGTTGCAGGCGGTTCAACTTCGTCATCAGCTCGAGTTGTTCCTGTTGCTCCTCCGCCGTCGCGCCGGGCGTCAGGTTGTCGATCGGGTTGGCACCGGGCTTCAGCCACGTCCCCTGGTAGACGCCGGGCAGGAACCCGCTGCTCCAGTTCAGGCTGTGGCCCTTGGGCAGCCCGCGCCCCTTCGGGTCCGACATGACGACGAACCCCGGCAGGTTCTCGTTCTCGCTGCCCAGGCCGTAAGTGGCCCAACTGCCGACGCACGGGAACCCCATCCGCGGCAACCCCGAGTTCATCATGAACAGGGCCGGGCTGTGGTTGTTCGACTCGCTCCACAAGCTGTGGATGAACGCCATGTCATCGACGTGCTTGCTCAGGTGCGGGAACAGCGACGACACCCACTTGCCGGACTTTCCGTACTGCTTCCAGTCGAACGGCGACTTCATCAGCGGGCCGACCTGACCGGGGAAGAAGCCGGTGGTTTTGTCGAAGTTGGGGAGCGGTTTGCCGTCGTACTTGGCCAGTTCGGGTTTGTAGTCCCAGGTGTCGACCTGGCTGTGCCCGCCGTTGACGAACACCCAGATGACGGCCTTCGCTTTGGCGGGGAAGTGCGGCTTCTTCGGCGCGAGCGGGTTCACCGACGCGGGGGCTTCGGCCGCGAGCAAGCCTTGGCGGGCCAGCAGGTCGGTGAGGGCCAGCGCGCCGAACCCCGCCCCACACCGGGCGAGCAACTGACGACGGGAGACGGGCGGGAGCATATCAACCCCGATAGAAGTGGGAACGTCGGCGGGAACCACACATTCATTATGGGCGCCAGACATACCGCCGGACAAGCGAAGAACCGCGCTGTTCTCGTCTGGCTCAGGCCCCGTCGCTGCGCGACGACGACGGTGGGGGGTGTTGGCGATTCCCCGCCATCGCAGTGCAGCAGCAACGGGAGCGAGGGAACCAATCACACCCTCGTCGCCGTCGCGCAGCGACGGGGAACCCGACTCCCCACCACCAACGTCCCCAAGTCGGACCCGTCACCCCGCTGTTTTCCCGACGACCTGGGGCGTATGGCCCATCTTCCGCAACTCGTCCAGCACCGCATCGACGCGGCCGGGGCGGATGAGCAGGGTGCGATCCGACAGCCGGCCCAGGACATCGGACGACAGCTTCTTCCGCGCCAGCAGTTCCTCCGCCAGCATCGCGTCTTCGGTCAGCACGAGGCAGACGCGGCGGTGCAACTTGGCGGGTAGGCGGGCGGCCGGTTGGGGTTCGTTCATGGCGTTCCAGTGGGTCGGGCTATTTCAACTTCGACCGCAACTCCGCGATCTCCTTCTCCTTCGCTTCCACCAGCGGGTCGAACTCCGGGATTTCCTTGCCGTTGTTCCCCTGCTCGTGCTTGCGGAAGCCGAACAGGTACGTCTCGTTCTGCGGCCGCCAGCGGTAGAAGAAGAGTTCGTTCTTGGCGACGATCGTCGCCTGCAACTTCTGCACGAGGGCGACGGTCTCGGTGTCCGCGTGGGACAGGGGCGTCGGGTGAATCCGCTTCGCGGTCTCGGCATACCCGGCGGCGGCCATGTGAATGCCGTTCTCCGTCAGCGGCTTGGTTTCCTTCGGGTCGGAGTAGTTGAACCAGTCCACGAATTGGAGTTTCCGCTTCTCGGCGAGGTGTTTCGTGGCCGCGACGTACAGTTTCAAGTTGGCGTTCTTGGCGGCCGCGTCGGTCAGCGGCTTCACGTCCTCGAACGGCGGCGGGGCGAGCAACACCACCCGCGCCTTGGTGTCGGCGACCGCGTCGAGCAGTTTGTCGAACTGCGTGACGAATGGCGCGACCCCCTTCTCACCGGCGAACGACTCGACCTGCCCGTAGCAGAAGACGATGACCGTCGGCTTCAGTTCCTTCGTCAGCGACACGAGCTTCTGATACCCCTTCGGTTGGCCGTCGAAGCTGCCCCGCGACTCGCCCCACACGGTGTCCCCGCTCCAGCCGAGGTTGCGGAACGTGACCGTTTTGTCCTTGTTCAGCAGCGTCAGCGCGAGTTCCCAGTCGCCGGACTTCTGCTCCCGCTCGATGAGCGTACCGCCGATCATCACGACGCGGTCGCCGTCGGCGAAGTGGAACGGGTTCGCGGCGTCGGCGGCCGGGACGAGCAACGCGAGGACGAGGGGCAGCATGGGGGGAGGCTCCGGGGTATGCGTTCAGTTTAGCCGCCGATCACTTCCTGTCGTTCGGCGTCCCAGTGGATGCGTTTGCCGCTGCGGTACGACAGGTTGGCCAGGTGCGCCGGGATGGCGGCCTTGTGCCCGACATCGATGGGGGCGGCGGTCGGCTTGCGGGACTTGCAGCAGTCCAGCCAGTTCTTCACGTGCGCCGGCGTCTCGGCGGCCACCTCCCACGAGTGCGTCGGGACGGCGTCGGCGGCGATCTTCTCGGTGGTGTCGTACAGGCGGATTTGCCCTTCCAGGTCGATCACGGCGGTCATCTGGGTGCCACACAATGTGATGCCGAGGCCGTCCGCCCCGTTGATCAGTTCGACCGACAGGCCGACGCCGAACTTGCCGTAGTCGAACGTCGCCTGGGCGGTGTCCGGGGTGTCCCACGTCTTGAAGTAGTACTGCCCGCCGTTCACCGACACGCTCTTGGGCGAATCGACATCGAACAGCCAGTGGAGCAGGTCCATGTACTCGCCGCCGAACTCGGTGAGCGGCCCGCCGGCGTAGTCCCAGTACCACCGCCAGCCCCAGTACCGGTCGGCGTCGAACTCCCGCTTGCCGGCCTTGCCGAGGAAGGCGTCCCAGTTGATCTCAGCCCGCTGCTTCTTGCCGAACGTGGGCGGCGGGGCGAACGGGTCCTTCTTCCCCCACGGCCGCGCGACCACCACCTTGGCCCACACCAGCGCGCCGAAGTCGCTGCCGTCGATCACCTCGCGGAGCCGCTTCCAGTGCCCGCCGCTCCGCCGCTGTAGCCCGACCTGTACCACCCGCTCGCCCTTCTCGGCGGCCAGTTTCATGTCCCGCCCCTCGGCGATGGTCCACGCCAGCGGGGACTCGACGTACACGTCCTTCTCGGCCTGGATGGCGGCCATGAACTGGTCGCGGTGCAGGTGGTTCGGGGTGGCGATGACGACCGCGTCCAGCCCCTTCTGGTCGAGCAGTCGGCGGGCGTCCGTGTACTCGGCCGGCTTGTCCTGCCCGTCGTCCGTCGCCACCTCCGAGAGGGTACCGAAGCGGAACTCGGCCACGTCGCACAGGGCGGTCAGCCGGTGGCCCCGCTTCACCACCTCCCGCGCCAGCACCAGTCCCCGCGCGCCGCACCCGATGACGCCGACGTTCAGTTTCTCGTGCGCGGCGAGCGACGGTGTGGGCAGCAGGGCGACGGCCCCGGCGGCGGAGGCCAACAGGAACGTGCGGCGCGACGGCGTGTCGGTCACGGGCGGCGGCTCCGGGGAACGTGGGCAGCGACAGTTATCGTATCGCAACCCGGCCGCAGGGTGAGACGGAATTGTCACGAGGGTGGAGGCGGGAGTGTGGCGGGCCGTCCCGCCCGGCGGTATCTTGATTCGTAGAGGTTCGTCGCCATGCCCGCCGTACTCGCGCCCCCACCGCCGAAGAAGAGTCCCGCCCCAACGCGGCACCGGTTCTGCCTGTTCCAGTACCGTCAGATGGGGACGAGCGGACTGTTCACCAATTTGAAGACGATGCTCCTGGCTGGCGAGGTGTTCACCGTGCCGATGCCCGATCCGCCACACGACACGGCTCTCGGTTTGGCGGACGCCTGGCTGCGATCGGCGTTCGCTGTCGGGCATCACGTCCGCGCCCAAATGGGGTTCGACCCCGGCACCGATCTCGCGGTGGTCGGCGGCGGCATCCGCGACTAGGCGGCGAAGACCCCGACGGCCGCCGTGTTGATCGTGGAAGTGGCGGACTCGTCACTGTTCCTCGACACCACCACGAAGGCCGAGCTGTACGCCACCGCCGGCGTGCCGGACTACTGGGTGATCGACCTGGAGAACCGCCGACTCCTCGTCTTCCGCGACCCGGTCCCCCTCCCGGCCGGGCTGGGCGCGACCGCGTATCAAACCCATCGTGCGCACGCCCCTCACGACACCGTTTCGCCCCTCGCGGCCCCCACGGCGAGCGTGCGCGTCGGCGACCTGCTGCCGTGATTCAGGCCGATCCCGATGCGTGGACGAACGCCGAACTCGCGATCCGTATCAGCCGAGTAACCCGTGCAGGGGGCCGCCGCGGGCGGCGAGGGCGTCCACCCGCCGGCTGACGGCCGAGTCTTCCACCAGCGGCGGGGCCATGTGCGGCTTCACCCGCGCGTCGATCACCAGCGGGCCGGCGCAGCCGAAGTGCTTGCGAAACTGCCGCGCGTTGACGCCGAGGATGTCCGTCGCCGGGTTCGCGCGGGTGAACGTCGCCCACAACCAGTTCCCCACGCTGTCAGCGGCGAAGTCGGCGTCATCGACCAGCGTGACGAGCGGGAAGGCAGTACCGAGTACCGTGTGCCGAGTGCCGAGTACGTCGCAGAGGTGAGTCAAGTCGGGGTGATACTCCTGCCCGGCAGTCGCTGCTCGGCACGTCGGCCCTTGCACCGCCAGCACGCCCGGCAGCACGACCCGCGCGACGGGGAACTCGGACGGAAGCGTGAACCCGGCGGGCAACTCGGTGCCGAGGTCACGCCTTTTCGCCCCGGCCGCCGCGATCACCACCTTGCTGCCGGCGTTCAGCCCCTCTCCGGCGGAGTAGTCCAGCGTGTCCATGGTGGTGCGGGTGTGGAAGTGCAAGTCGCGGGTCCAATCGACCCGCTCCAGCAGGTGCCGGAGGAACGCCGGGATGTCGTGGATGTCGAGGTCCGGGTTGTCCTCGTGGGCGACGATGAGCAGGAACTTGGCCAGGCTCAGTTGCCCCTGACCGAGGATGGCGCTGGCGAGGGTGAGTAACTCTTGCGGCACCCGCTCGCCGGCATACGGGACGTAGCGTTCACTGCCGACAGCCAGCAACAGCGGATGCACGCCGGCGGCATCGACCGCGTGGACCGCCTTCACCCCCGGTAGCACCGTCGGGATGACCGGGCCGGTCAACTCGTGGATGAATTCGCCGAAGCTGGTGTCTTCCTGCGGCGGCCGGCCGACGACGGTGAACGGCCAGATCGCCCCCGGCCGGTGGTGGACCGCGTCCACGGTCATCACCGGGAAGTCGTGCGCCAGGCTGTAGTATCCGAGGTGGTCGCCGAACGGCCCTTCCGGTTTCGTCCGCGTCGGGTCGATGGTGCCGGAGAGGACGAAGTCGCACTCGGCCGGCATCGGTAGCCCGTTCGCCGCCGTCACCAGCCGCAACCGCCGCCCGCCGAGCGCCCCGGTGAAGGCGAGTTCGGGCAACCCCTCTGGTAGCGGCATCACCGCGCTGACGGCCAACGCCGGCGGCCCGCCGACGAACACGTTCACCTTCAACTTCTCGCCCCGCCGCACCGCCGCCGCGTGGTGGACGCCGATGCCCCGATGGATCTGGTAATGTAGCCCGATCTCCCGCTCCGGGTCGTACTCGTTGCCGGAAATCTGCACCCGATACATGCCCAGGTTCGACTTCATCCAGCCGGGCTTGTCCGGGTGTTCGGTGTAGACCGCCGGCAGCGTGACGAAGGCCCCGCCGTCCATCGGCCAGCATTGCAGCTGCGGCAGCCGGGGGAGCGGGATTTGGTGCGCCAGGATGGGGCCGGAGCGGGTTCGCTTCGGCCGCAGCCGCCAGAGCAACAGCGGCAGGTTCCAGTACCGCCAGAACTTCGCCGCCGCTTGGCCGGGGTCGGTCTTCAGGGCCACCAGCTTGCGGACGTCGGCGAGGGCGTCGCGGAACAGGAACCGGGTCCGCTCGACGGTGCCGTACAGGTTCGCCAGCATCGGAAAGGCGCAGCCGGTCGGGCGGGTGAACAGCACCGCCGGCCCGCCCGCGCGGTACAGTCGCCGCTGCACTTCCGCCATCTCCAGGCGCGGATCGACGGGGTGATCGACGCGGACGAGTCGGCCGTGCCGTTCCAGGTCGCGGACGGTCTCGGTCAGGTTGCGGTGTCCCATGGGAATCTCGGTCGGGGCGGAGTGGCATGACACTGACCGGGCGGCGGGCGGAACGGCAACGCCGGCCGCGCGGTTTTGGCCCCGGCGCGAGGAATCGCGGCGGGCCGGAGTCGCCGGCCGGGTTTCCCGCTCGCGGAGTCGGGAACTCGTGTCCGGTGTCGGACGAACGGCTATAGTTAGCACTGAACGCCTTGAGCCGCCCACGTCCAGGTCGCCCGCCATGTCTTTGTTTCGCGCACTGTCGAGCCGCTCCCACCTGACGTGGTTGGGTCTGGCGGCGGCGGGTGCGTTCGTCCTCACCTGCAACAACCGCGCGTTCCCGATCACGATGGGCGACCCGGTGTCGGTGGAAGGGGGGTTCGGGCTGGCGTGGCTGGCCGGACTCCTGCTCGGTCGCTGGGCCATCGCCGCGGTGGCAGTCGGAGCGGCGGCGAGTGGGTGGTGGGACGGCGTCGGGGTCGGGCTGACGCTCGTGACGGTGGCGGTCTTGGCGGCGGAGGCGGCGGTCGGCTGGCTCGTGCTGCGATCGGGTCCGTGGCGGCACGGGTTGAACCAGCTCGAACAGGTGGTGGTGGTCGTCTTCTCGGCGTCGGTGGCGGCGGCCGCTCGGGGCGCGATCGTCGCGGCGGGGGCGGCGGCACTCGGCGTGCCCGACCCGCTCTGGCAGGGCGTGGTGGCCGCCGGCGTCGGGTGGTTCGCGAACCTGTTGGCGGCGGCCGTCGGGGTGCCCTGGCGGGGGGCGTGGCGGGTGCCGCTCACCGCCCCGCGAATCGTCGAACTCGCCGCCCTGGTCCTGCTCACGGTCGCGTCGGCGCACGTGGTGTTCGGGGGCACTCGCCCGTTCGGACTGAACCTGCCGATCCCGGTGGTGGCGTGGCTGGCCGTCCTCCACGCCTGGACCGTGCTGCGGTTCCACGCCCACGGGTTGGCACTGGTGCTGATCGGCTGGTTCCTCGTCTTCGACCTGCACGCCACCGCGCGCGGCACGTTCGATCCCGCCATCCCGCTCACCCAGCCGCCGATCTTTCAGTTGCTCCTGTTCGTCGCGATGGCGGTGCTGTTGGCCGTCGAACTGGCGGTGGCGGCGGTGGCCGCGCAACGGGTCGCCGAGGCGGCGGACAACGCCCGTTTGGCGGCCGAACTGCGGGCGCGGAACGCCGAACTGGAAGTCGGGGTAGCGGCGACGGCGCGGGAGCATGCGTTCTTGGACGCCGTTCTCGCCCAGATGCCCGCCGGGGTGATGATCGTCGCCCCGGACGGGACGATCCTGCGGCGGAACGAGCGGCACGAGCGGCTGTGGCGGCTACAGTCCCCGCCCACCCAACTGGACCAACTCGGGTCGGGCACGTTCACCTTGTCGGGCAACCGGCGGCTGCCGTTCGATAACTGGCCGATCGTCCGCGCCCTCTTGCACGGGGAGACGACGGAAGCGTTCGAGGCGCGGCTGTCGCACCCGTACCACCCCGGCGAGGCGGCGGACGTGAGCATCGGGGCCGGGCCGGTGTTCGCGGCCGACGGCGGCATCCTCGGGGCGGTGGCGGTGATGACCGACGTGACCGAGCGGAAGGCCATCTCGGCGTCGCTCCGGGAGAACGAGCAGCGGCTCCGCATCGCTCTCCAGTCGGCCCGCATGTTGCCCTACGAGTGGGAAACCGCGTCCCTCGCCTTCCACACCGCCGAGTCCCTCGCGCGGTGGTGCGATCTGACCGGCATCCCCGAGCCGGCGACCGTCGCCGGACTGCTGGCGATGATCCACCCGGACGATGTCGAGGGGGTCCGCCGGGCGGTGGATCAAATGGCGGCCGGGGGGACCACATGCGAGACGGAGTTCCGGGTGCCGCGAGCGGACGGCACGGTGGTGCGGGTGATGAGCCGCAGCAGTCGGTTGACCGACATTGACGGCCGGTTGACCGACCGCGTGGTCGGCATCTTCATCGACGTTACCGACCGCCAGCGGAACGAGGACCGCCTGCGGCTGCTGGAGTCGGCCGTCGTCCACGCCCGCGACGCGGTGGTCATCCTGGAGTCGGAGCCGGAGAGCGGGCCGGGGCGGTCGGTGCTGTACGCCAACGCCGCCTTCGGCCGGATGACCGGGTACGCGGCGGACGAGGTGGTCGGCCGCTCCCTGCACTTCCTCCGCGGGCCGAACTCCGACCCGGCCACCCTGGAGCGGTTGCGAGACGCGCTGAACCTGGGCCTGGCATTCCAGGGGGAGTTGCTGAATTACCGCAAGGATGGGGCCGAGTATTGGGTGGAACTGAGCGTGGTGCCGGTGCCGGACCGGGGCGGCCGGTGCGCCCACTTCGTCATGATCCAGCGGGACGTGAGCGACCGCCGGCGGGCCGAGGACGAACTCCGCCGCAGCGAGCAGATGCTGGCCGACGCCCAGCGGGTGGCCCACATCGGCTCGTGGGAGTACGACCCGGCCGCCCGCCACCTCCGCTGGTCGGCCGAGGAGTACCGCATCTTCGGGCGTGACTCGGCCACGTTCACGGTCGTCCCGGAGGCGGTCGAGGGGTGCATTCACCCGGACGACTGGCCGGGGGTGACGGAACTGTTCGCCGAGGTCCTCCGGCACCCGGCCGCTCACTCGTTCGATTATCGCGCGGTGCGGCCGGGCGGGGAACTGCGGTATGTTCGCGACCAGGTGCAACCGGTGACGGACGCCGACGGCCGGCTACTCCGCCTGTACGGCGTCACCCACGACGTGACCGAGTCCCGGCAGGCCCAGGAACAACTGGCCCAGGCGCAGAAGATGGAGCTGATCGGCCAACTGGCCGGCGGCATCGCCCACGACTTCAACAACATCCTCACCGGGATCATCGGCAACCTGGCCCGCGTCGAGTTGCCGGCGGACGACCGGAACCGGCCGCTGGTGGGGGTGGCCCTCACCGCCGCCGGCCGCGCCGCCGACCTCACCCGCAAGCTGCTCGGCTTCGCCCGCCGCCACCAACTGCTCCTCGCCCCGGTGCGGCCGGCCGAGTTCGTCGAGGAGGTGGTGGGGCTGATCAGCAGCACGTTCGACCCCCGCATTCGGGTGGTGACCGATCTGGACGCCGATGCCGAGGTGTCCGCCGACGGCACCCTGATGAGCCAGGTGCTGCTGAACCTGTGCGTGAACGCCAAGGACGCCATGCCGGCCGGCGGCACCCTGACCCTGCGGGTGGCCGCCACCGACGTGGCCGACCCGCCGGCCGAGTGCCACGCCGGGCCGCACGTGCGGATGACCGTCGAAGACACCGGCGAGGGCATCCCGCCTGACGTGATGGCGCGGCTGTTCGAGCCGTTCTTCACCACCAAGCCGGTCGGCCAGGGGACCGGGCTGGGGCTGGCGATGGTCCACGGCATCATGCGGCAGCACGACGGGTGGGTGGAGTGCCGGAGCGAGGTGGGGGTGGGCACGCGGTTCGACCTCTACCTGCCCCGACGGTCGGACGGCCCCCAGGTCCGGCTGGCACCGGCCGTCTCGTGGTCGGTCGCCGCCGCGCCCCTCTCCGCCACGCCCCCGCCCAGCGACCGGTCGATCACGATCCTGATCGTGGACGACGAGGAGATGATTCGCTCGCTCGGCCGCGCCGTCCTCGAATCCGCCGGGTATCGGGTGCTGGAGGCGAGCGACGGGGAGGACGCGGTGGAGTTGTTCCGCGTCGCCCACGCCGACATTGATTTGGTCATCCTCGACCTGACCATGCCGCGCATGTCCGGGCAGGACGCCTTCCGCGAGTTGGCCGCCGCCGACCCCGGCGTCCGCGTGCTGCTGTCCAGCGGGTACACCCCGGACGGGTTGGCCGACACGGTGGGCATCCTCGGCCTGCTGCCGAAGCCGTACCGCCCGGCCGAATTGCTCGACGCCGTCCGCGTCGCCCTCAACCTCAGCCCGACGCCGGAGTGGGCCGCCGCCAACCACTGACGCCGGGGGAGCCGCACTTCCCACTCCCCCGACAGGTCTGATACGATACCGTCACTCCTGTTGATGTCACCCGCCACGGACGGCGTCGTCATGCCTTACCTGCTCGTCGGCTACATGTTCCTGTTTATCGACCGCCCGTTCGAGGTGTGGTCGTGGCTGGGCGACCTGCGCGTCGAGCGGATCTACATGCTGCTCACGTTGGCGGTGTGGGCCGTCCACCCCGGCAAGCGGTGGCTGTCCAACCCGCAGCACGCCGCCTACGCCGCGTTCGCCGCCGCCGTCGCCGGCGGGTGGCTGCTGTCGCCGTACATGAACGCCGGGCAGCCGGTCGTCGAGGACTGGTTCAAGATCGTCGTCTTCTACGTCCTGCTGGTGACGACGATCCACGACGAGGCGGCACTGAAAAAGGTGGCGGTCGGGTTCGTCGCGGTGATGGGGTTGTACCTGGCGCACTCGTTCAAGGAGTACCTCGGCGGGCGGCACACCTACCGCATGGGCATCACGCGGATGATCGGCGTGGACACCACCCTCGGCGACCCGAACAGCTTCGGCGCGAGCATCGTTTTCGCGCTGCCGTTCATCCCGGCCCTGTGGCGGGCGGACGTGTTCGGGCGGCTCGGCCGTCTGGCACTGCTCGGGTACGGCGGGCTGTCGGTGCTGTGCATCCTGCTCACCGGGTCGCGGTCGTCGTTCCTCGGCCTCGTCCTGTTCGGGCTGATCCTGATCCTGGGCCACCGCAAGCGGTTCCTCTGGCTGGCGCTGATGGCGGCGGCGGCCCCGGTGGCGTTCGTCGCCCTGCCGGACTCCCTCCAGAATCGGTTCGAGACGATCATCAACCCGGAGGTCGGGCCGAAGAACGCGCAGGATTCCGGCGAGGGCCGGTTGCTCGGGTTGCAAACCGGCTTCGAGTTGTGGGCGGCGAGCCCGCTCACCGGCGTCGGGCCGGGGGCGTGGCGGCCGGCGACGGGGTCCGACATCGAGTCCCACAACCTGTACGGTCAACTCGTCGGCGAGCTTGGAACGATGGGGCTGTTCGCGTTCGCCTTCATGCTGACCGCGTTCTGGTTGAACCTGCGGCGGGTGGCGGCCATCCGCCGGGCGTTCCCGGAGTGGCGGAACGACCTGCTGCTGCAACTCCCGTCCGCCGTCGGGTTGGGGGTTTTCCTGCTGCTGTTCATGGGCAACTTCGGGCACAACCTGTTCCGCTTCAGTTGGCTGTGGTATGGCGGCTTCCTTCTCATCTGCCGCCACTGTCTCGAAGTCCGGCTGCTCGAACTTCCGGACGATTACGGCGCGGAAGTGGAAGCCGAAGAGGAGTCCGAGGCCGTGGAGTGGGGCGAACTGCCCAACGGGTGGGTGCCGCACGGGGCACACCCGGCGGGCTGATCGCCCCGGAAGCCGGCGGCCCGGCCCGTGGAAGCGTCCGGGCGGACGGGAGTGAGACGGGCGTGTGGGGATTCACCAGCCGACGGCGGTGCGGAACTGGTCGAACGTGTCGGCCTTGCACGCCGCGACGAGCAAACTGTCTAGCGCCGTCGGGTCGGTCATGGCCTCGACCCGCGCGGCGACTTCCGGTGGCACCGGCCCGATCCTGGCGGCGAGGACTTTCAGCACGCTCCCCTTGCGCTCGCGCTCGGTGACGAGTGCGGTGGCCCGCTCGATCCCCTGCTGCATCCCACGTTCTTCGGCGATCTGGACTCGTGTCTTGTTCACGGGTGCAACCCTCCCGGTGGCGTTTGCTTCCAGTATACTGCGAAACCGCGTCAACTCCTCGGGCGGT